>JAEZQS010000052.1 GCA_023412995.1 Pseudomonadota bacterium | reverse complement strand
CGCATGGCGCGCCCAGCCACGCGGTCCACCGCACGTCCCCGCCTGACCCGGTCCCGTTCCGGCCTGCCGCCCAGCGGCAGTGCCCGCCTGTCCGATCGTCATCCGAGGAATGCCATGACCCGTCCACTGATCCGCCGCGCCGTTGCCACGGTGCTGTTCCTTGCCGCGCCCGCTGCCGGCGCCTGCGACCTCTGTTCCGTCTACACCGCCAGCATGGCCCACGGCGAAACCGGCGGTGCCTACGCCGGCATTGCCACCCAGTTCACCCGCTACGACGCGCTGCGCGAAGAAGGCCATCGCGTGCACGACGATGGCGGCCAGTACCTCGACAGCGCCATCACGCAGACCTTCGTCGGTTACGGCTTCGGCCCGCGATTCAACCTGCAACTCACCCTTCCGTGGATCCACCGCTCGTGGGAACGTCCGGAGCACGAGGGCGTGGACAAGGGCAGCGCGTCGGGCATCGGCGACGCCAGCGCGATTGCCCAGTACACGCTGGTGCGAAAGGACAGCGAGGACCACACCCTGGTGTGGCGCGTCCTCGGCGGCATCGAGTTCGGCACCGGCGACACCGACCGCCTGGCCGAGGAACTCGATGAAGGCCACGCCGACGCGCACGCGGCCGCGCTCGCCGGCCCCAAGCACGGCGGCTCGCACAGCGGTATCCATGGCCACGACCTCGCGTTCGGTTCCGGCTCGACCGACTTCCTCGTCGGCACCTCCGCGTTCTGGCGCAGCGGGCGCTGGTACGGCAGCGGCGACCTGCGCTATTCGATTCGACGTGAAGGCGACTTCGACTACCGCTTCGGCAACGACCTGCAGCTCGACCTTGCCGCGGGCCGCTTCCTCGTGCTCGAACACGACCGCACCGTCTCGCTGCAGCTGAACCTCGCCGGCGAGGACAAGGACTACGACGAACTCGCCGGCATGCGCCTCGACGACACCCGCATGCGCACCTGGTTCGCCGGCCCGCAGCTCGGCCTCACGTTCGGCCCGCGCGTTGCACTGGAGTTCCGCGTCGAGACGCCGGTCTCGGTCGACAACAGTGCCCTGCAGACCACCGCCGGATGGCGCGCACGGGCGGCGTTCGTGAGTCGCTTCTAGCGGGGATCGGGGTTCGGGATTGGGAAGCGGGATCGGGGAGCGTGGTTCGGGACTGGGGAGGGCACGGCACGAAGCGCTTTGAAGCCCTCCCCTTCAAGGGGAGGGTTGGGTGGGGATGGTGTTCGCCCCGCAACGCGCCGGGCACCGCGGCTGTGGACCACCGCGCGTTGCCAATTCGCGCATGTCGCCCTTCCCGCCATGCCGCTACAATCGGCACCCCCGCGGGACTGCGCGTCCCCACCCGCGTCACGGGCCGTTAGCTCAGCGGTAGAGCAGTGGACTTTTAATCCATTGGTCGAAGGTTCGATCCCTTCACGGCCCAATCCCGCCGGCTACTCCAGCCACGGATTCCGCAGCAGCGGCAGCGTGCGCGGGTCCTCGCCGCTGCGCAGCCGCGCGATCTGCGCTTCGAACTGCGCGCGCAGGCGGGCGTCCACGGGCATCTGCTGCTGCTCCAGCGGACGGCGGTAGGCGGTGATCGCGGCCGGCGCGTTGCCGAGGCGTTGGTAGGCGTTGCCGAGTTCGACCGCGACGTGCACGGCGCCCGGCAGCTCCTTCGCCACCTCCTCCAGGCGCCGGGCAACCAGCGTCCAGTCGCTGCCGTCTTCCTTGTAGATGTAGTCGCTGACGCGGTAGTAGAGGCTGTTGGCGCGCGTGCGCGGCCTCACCTGGCGCCCGCGCCACACGCCGACGTTGCCGAACTGCGCGACGAGCGCGAGGTCGCGGAACACCTCCTGCGGATCCCAGCCGTGCGACGGCCACGGCAGCGTGTCGCTGCGCGCGTAGAGGAACCATCCCTCGTACACGCCGGCGACATTGGTGTCGTCCAGCGATTCCACCCGCCGGTGGTAGTTGAGCCCGGCGGCGCGCGTCTGCACCTCGCCCATCCAGTAGTCCGAATACAGCGGCAGCCCGCCGGGTGCGATCACGCGATCATGGAACGCGCGGATCTCGCCGAAGCGCTGGCCAAGGTCGAGCCCCTCGTTGGCGAAGTGGCGGTAGGCGCCCGCGCTGCCGCCGGCGAGTTCGTTGTGGTATTCCCACAGACGCGGCTCGCGCCACGTGGTGGCGAGCGCGAGGCCGAGCAGCAGCGCAATGGCGCCGAGCAGCGGCCGCGAGCGGCGCCGCCATGCCCACGCCAGCGCCGCGCCACCCAGCATCGCGGCGGCCACGAGCAGCGGCATGGCATGGCGCACGCCGCCCCAGATGCCGGACGAGGCCATCAGGGCAGCGAGATGGAACAGGCTTGCGCAGGCTAGGGCGGCGAGTGTCCAGCGCGCCCGCCGCGGCCACTCGCGTCGCCACGCCAGGCCGAATCCGGCCAGCGCCAGCGCCGCCAGCGGCAGCGGCAGCTTTGCCGCGACGATGGCCGGCCACGCGAACCATGGCGCGTGCCCCGGGTACACCCTGCCCCACACGAAGTGTTCGGCGATGCCGCGCCCCTCGAGGCCCGTGCGCACCGTGTCCGCAAGTCCCCACAGGTAGGCGCGCGGCAGCAGTTGCCAGCGATCGGCAAAAGCAATCGCCTCGCGCAACGGCGCGCGTCCGACCTCGGCGATCTTGTCCGGCAGCGGACGGTTGAAGGCATCACTGCCGTCGGCCCCGGCATGGAAGTGGAAACCGTATTGCGCCCACAACAAGGCGACGCCGAGCGCGCCCGCGAAGGCGACCTTCAGCAGGCGCGGGAACGCGGCACCGGCACCGCGCTGCCACCACGTGGCCGCGACGGCGCCAAGCAGGACCACGACGAGGCCGACGAGGGCCGCAAGCGCGGAATGCTTGGCGCCCAGCATCAGCCCGAACGCGACGCCGCTCGCCACGGCCCAGCGCCAGCGCCACGTCGCGGCGAGCAGGCCGCAGGTGACGGTCGCGATGGCGAACGTGAGGCCGAGCGGCAGGTCGGTCATCACCACCGGCAGGTGCGCGCCGACGGTGGGTTCCAGCGCGAGGAAGGCGAGCGTGCCGGCGCCCCACGCCCAGCCGCCGGCGCGCCACAGCAGCAGGCCCAGTGCGAGCAGGAGGCTGCCGTGGAACGTCCACATCGCCGTCCGCGCACGTGCCTGTGCCCGCGCGGCGTCGTTGTGCACGAACATCGCTTCCTCGACCCAGGTGCGCTCCTGCGCCTTTTCCTCGAGTGCCGTGAAGGGTGGCAGGCGGAAGTCCGCCGGCATCGCGGCACCCACCCACAACTTGGCTAGCGGTGGGTGTTCGGGATTGAGGTGGAAGTCGCCGCTGCGCACGTAGCGGGTGCCGGCGACGATGTGCCACGGCTCATCGACGGTGAAACTGTCCAGCCGCGTGCCGAGGGCGGAACGCAGCACGCAGGCAAGCACCAGGAGCACCAGCACGGCGATGCCGGCCAGCCGGCGCAGCGCGGCGCCGTGCCGGGCCACGGGCGCGGTGCGGCCGCCATCGGAAACGGGTAGCGCGAGTGCCGCTGCAGTGGTTGCCATGGGATCCCCCGGGTCGATGGCGGTCCGATCGCCGGCGCGTGCGCGAGGTGCAATCAGCCGCACGGCGGCGGGCAGGGACCGGACAACCGGCTCCGGGCCCTGACCGTCCGCGTACGGCGCGTGCTTCAGGTGCGCGGTGCGCTGCCGAAGCGGTTCGGGCCGTTGCTGCCGGCGATGAACCCGTTGAAGACCAGGGCGATCAACCCGCCCACGGCCGGCACCAGGTTGATCAGCACCCACCAGCCCGACTTGTCGACGTCGTGCCAGCGCTTGGCCTGGATCGCGAGCGCAGGCCACAGGAACGCGAGCGACACCAGCATCAGCACCAGTCCCATCGTGCCGCCACTGCCGCCGGCTTCGCCCGGGTTGCCGTACAGCACGTCCATCACGCCCACGGCAGCCATCGCGCCGAACAGCAGCAGCGAGACCACCACCAGCGCCCAGTACGGCCCGCGACCCACGCGGCCATCGAAGGAGAACAGCAACGATTTCCAGTTCATGGTGAAAACCCCCGGTTATGTGGACGAACGCGGCACCCGCCGCGCTCCCCTGCATCAACGGACTGGCGCTCGCGCGGGGGCCAGGGGGAGGGGCGAGGGGCTGGGGGACGGAGGATGCCGGGAACGGTCCTCGCCACTCGCTCGTCGGCGCGTTCCCCGCTACGCTGCCGCCACCGCCGCTGGGGGAGACAGCCATGGCACGCACCACCCTGGTCACCGTGTTGCGTCGTGCGGCCGCCATTGCGTGGGTGGCGCAGGCGACGGGAGAACCGCTGGACGAAGCCATCGACCGCGCGCTGGCCCTGCGCGTGGACCGCTCGCGGCGGCGGTTCCTCGGCCAGGCCGCCGG
>JAEZQS010000315.1 GCA_023412995.1 Pseudomonadota bacterium | reverse complement strand
CCTCCTTGGCCCAAGGGGCCTGCACGTTGGCGGTGATATTGGCCGCGGGCGGCTCTATGCTCGACAGCTTCAGCCGCGCGGGGGCGGCCCGGACGGCAGCCGGCGCGAGCGCGCCGATGGCAGCGGCACCCACGGCGCCGACGCCGGCACCGAGCAGCGCGCGGCGGCGCTTCGAAGGGGAAGCATTCATCATGGTCTCCAGGTCATGAAAGGTGCGGGCCGCCCTGCGCCAGGTGTCCGCGCGCGCGGCTCCATACCGGCGGCAATGCTGCATCGTCGGCCGGATAGTCGCCGGGTGCGACGGCCGGCGCGCTGCGCAGCTTCATCGTGTAGGGCCGCGGATCCCACTGGACGTCGGCGCCGAGATAGCGGATGGACAGCCCGATGCGGCGCTGAACCTGGGAGCGGTTGCCAAGCGCGCCGTGCACCGTCAGGGGGTGGTGGCACAGCACGTCGCCGGGCTGCATGTCCCAGCACAGCAGCCGCACATCCGGACCACCCGCGCCGGCCGAGAAGTCGGGACATACCTCGAGCGATTCGTCCATGAAGCGCTCGTCTCGGTCCGGCGTGATCGCGCGATACATCCGGCGCCAGTGGTGCGAGCCGGCGACGTACTGCACGCCGCTCGTCTCCCGCGACACCGGCGTCAGCGCGATCCACAGCGAGATCAGGTCGTTGCCGCGAAACGGCCAGAACGGCAGGTCGTTGTGCCAGGGCGTGGGCGCCGGCGTGCCCGGCTCCTTGATGAACAACTGGTCGTAGTAGAAGCGCACGCTGTCGCTGCCCATCAGCGCAGCCGCGATCTCGGGGGCCGGCGACAGATCGCGCAGCGCCCGGAAGTCGTCATGCAGGTCGCACAGGTAGACGTTGGAATAGAAGCGCCCCCCGCCGGGGCCGAGCTTCGGCTCGCGCACCCGGCCCGCGCCCGCTTCCATGACCTGCAGGGCGGCGTCGTGCAGCCTGCTGCACCAGGCGGCGTCGAACATGCCGCGCAGGCACACGACGCCGTCGCGCTGGTATGCCTCGACGTCGGCGGCGACAATCGGCCGCTGCGGATGCAGGTGGAACCCGTTGCTCATGGGGGCGGCGTCTCCGCGCGTAAAAAGCGTTTTTCTCAATTAATGAGATTCGGCAGATTTGATAGCATCACCCTCATGCTTGTCAACCCGCCCGCGCAGGAGATGAAGAACCGGCGCAACCACGGCGCGCTGTCGTGAGCAGCCCTGCCCGCGCCCTGGCGATCCTCGAGCTGTTCACGATCGAGCGTCCCACCTGGACCACCGACGAGATCAACGCGGCGCTGGGCTATTCGCGGCCGACGGGGTATCGCTACGTGAAGGAGCTGGTCGACGCCGGCCTGCTGCGCAAGGCCGCCGCCGGCTCGTATGCGCTCGGGCCGCGGATCATCGTGCTGGACTACCAGATCCGGCAAACCGACCCGGTGCTGCTGGCAAGCCTGCCGGTGATGCAGGGGCTGGTCGACGCCACCGGTTTCGACGCCGTGCTGTCGGCCATGTTCGGCCACCACCTGATCGACATCCACCGCACCAGCAGCGACCGCGAGCGGCTGGCGCTACGCTACGGCCGCGGCCGGCCGCGGCCGTTGTTCAAGGGTGCAGCCGCCAAGGCGATCGTGGCCCACCTGCCGCGCGCGCAACAGGTCCGCCTGTACGCCGGATTCCACGCCGAAGCGGCGGCCGCCGGCCTCGGCGCGACCTGGGAGGAATTCCGCAGCCGCCTCGCAGATATCCGCAAGGCCGGCTTCCATCTGTCGCTGGGCGAACTGGAACCGTCGCTGGGCGGAGCGGGCGTGCCGGTCTTCGATGCCTCGGGCGACCTGGTGGCGGGACTGGCGCTGGTCGGACCGGTGGCGCAGCTGCGGCAGGCCGACGCGACCCTGCTCGACGCCCTGCTGTCGGACGCGGCGGCGCGCATCGGGGCAGCCCTCAGCTGAGCAGCCGCGGCGCCGTCCGCCCGCCCAGGCGCGGGTCGAGCGGCGGAGCGAGCAGGAAGTCGACGAAGGCGCGCACCCGGCGCGGCAGCGCCCGGCGCGCCGGGTAGACCACCCAGAGAGCCACGCCGGCGGTTTCGAACTCCGGCATCAGCACCACCATCCGGCCATCGGCGATCGCCGATTGCAGCGGCAGGTGCGGCACCCAGGCAATGCCGAGGCCGGCCATCGCCGCGGCCATCACCTGCTCCAGATCGTCGGTCCTGATCACCCCGCGCACCCGCACGCTGCGCGGCTCGTCACTGCCGTCCCCGGAGCTGAACAGCCAGGGCTGCTCCTGGCCATCGTGCTGCACGAGCGTGACGCAGCGATGCTGCTGCAGCTCGGAGGGCTGCCTGGGCGTGCCATGGCGCTCGAGGTAGTGAGGCGATGCCACCAGCACGATCCGCCCGGGGCGCAGCTCGCGACCAGCCAGCGTCGCGCCGACCACGTCGCCCGGCAGCAGGGCGCAGTCGACCTGGCGGGAGAAGAAATCCTCGACGCTGGTGATGCGCACCAGTTGCACCGACAGATGCGGATGCAGGGTCAGCAGGTTGGGCAGCATCGGCACCACGAAATGGGTGCCGACGATCGACAGCAGCCCGATTCTCAGGTGACCGCTGAGGCTCGTGCTCGACTCGCTCGCGAGATCGGCGGCGTTGGCCATCATGCCGATGCCGTCGCGGCAGTTCTCGTAGAAAAGCTCGCCTTCCTCGCTGAGCCGCAGCCGCCGGGTGGTGCGCACCAGCAAGCGGACACCGAGCGTGCGCTCCAGCCGGCTGACCGCGCGGCTCACACCCGACGGCGTGATGCCGTGGCGCTCGGCCGCGGCGGTGAAGCTGCCGGTAGCCACGGTGGTCACGAACAGCAGCGCGTCATTGAGGGCGAACGGCGGCACGGGCAGGTCGATGGGGGTTTCGGACATGGGCGGGAGGGCGAGAAGTGAACACCGGGAAAGGCACAGGATGCCTGGATTGTTGACTGCGACACAACAATGTATTGCGCCCGGACCGGTTTTTCGAATCGATTGATGCGTCCAAAATTACATTCATCGGCGTTGATGTTCAACGCCTGGAATAACGAACATCAAGGAGTTCACCATGAGAACGATCAATGCAGCCATCGCCGCCGCCGTCATCGCCACCTTCGGGGTCGGCGCAGTCGCGGCTTACGGACCGGACGAGGGCACGCCATACAACCTGGTCGCGCAGCATCGCCAGGACGAAGGCACGCCGCAGGACCTGATCGCCGCCTACACCCATCAGGAAGACGAAGGCACGCCGCGTGACCTGATCGCGCAGCATCGCCAGGACGAAGGCACGCCTCAGGACCTGATCGCCGCCTACACCCACCAGGACGACGAAGGCACGCCGCGCGACCTGCTGGCCCTGCAGGCCGACGAAGGCACGCCCCAGAACCTGGTCGGCTAAGCCAACGCGAGCGGTGCGCGGCGCCGGCAACGGCGCAACCCGAACCAACGCCGCCACCGGCTCGTCGCCGTGGCGGCGTTTTTCATTGCCCCCTCAGCTGGCCCTTCGGGCCTCGAGAC
>JAEZQS010000225.1 GCA_023412995.1 Pseudomonadota bacterium | reverse complement strand
TAGGCGCCCGTTCCGCGGCTGGCAGCGTGCCGCCGCTCCCGGACTTCCCGCCCGTGGCGCACTCCCGCGCCGCGGCGGCGTGTCCCCACGCCAAGGTGCCCCGCATGAATTTCCACGAGTACCAAGCCAAGGAGTTGTTCGCCGAGTACGGCATCCCGGTGCCGCCGGGCAAGGTCGCCACGTCGCCGGAGCAGGCGGTGGAGGCCGCGAAAGCGCTGGGCGGCGAGCAATGGATGGTGAAGGCGCAGATCCATGCCGGTGGCCGCGGCAAGGCAGGTGGCGTGAAGTTCTGCCGTTCGACCGACGAGGTGAAGGCCGCCGCGGCCGGGATGCTCGGGCGGGACATGGAAACCTACCAGTCCGGCGGCCGCGCGCTGCCAGTCAACCTGGTGCTGGTGACCGACGCGTCCGACATCGCCAAGGAGCTCTACCTCTCGATCCTGGTCGATCGCGACAGCAAGGCGGTGTCCTTCATCGCCTCGGCGCAGGGCGGCGTGGACATCGAGCAGGTGGCGCGCGAGACCCCGGAAGACATCCATACGCTGGAGGTCAACTACGTCGAAAGCCTGCAGCCCTACCAGTGCCGCAAGCTCGCCTTCGACATGGGCCTCAACGCCAAGCAGGCCAACCAGCTGACGAAGATCATGCTCGGGCTGTACCGCCTGTTCAACGAGAAGGACCTCTCGCTGGTGGAACTGAATCCGCTCGCGATCGTGAAGTCCGGCGACCTGATGGCGCTCGACGGCAAGGTCAACTCCGACGACAACGCCGAGTTCCGCCACCCGCGCCTGGCCGCGATGCGCGACCTCACGCAGGAAGACCCGGCCGAAGCCGCGGCCGGCCAGCACAACCTCAACTACGTGACCATGGACGGCAACATCGGTTGCATGGTCAACGGCGCCGGCCTCGCGATGGCGACGATGGACGTGATCAAGCTCGCCGGCGGCGAGCCCGCCAACTTCCTCGACGTCGGCGGCGGCGCCACCAAGGAGCGCGTGACCGAGGCGTTCAAGCTGATCCTGTCTTCCGACAAGGTGCGCTGCATCCTGGTCAACATCTTCGGCGGCATCGTGCGCTGCGACCTGATTGCCGAGGGCATCATCGCGGCGGTGAAGGAGGTCGGGCTGGAGATCCCGGTGGTGGTGCGCCTGCAGGGCACGAACGTCGAGAAGGGCCGCGAACTGCTGGCCAGCTCCGGCCTTGCGATCACGCCCGCCGACGACCTCAACGACGCGGCGCAGAAGGCGGTCGCCGCGGCGAAGGCCTGACCCCCATCCCTGTAGGAGCGCACCCTGTGCGCGATCCACACGGATCGCCCGCGCGGTGCCCAGTTCGCGCACAGGATGCGCTCCGACATAAAAGACAAGCAGGAATCCCCATGAGCGTCCTCGTCAACAAGAACACCAAGGTCATCACCCAGGGCTTCACCGGCCAGCAGGGCACCTTCCATTCCGAGCAGGCGCTGGAATACGGCACCCGGCTGGTCGGCGGCGTCACGCCGGGCAAGGGCGGCAGCGAACACATCGGACTGCCGGTGTTCAACACCGTGCTCGATGCGGTGAACGAGACCGGCGCCGACGCGTCGATGATCTTCGTGCCGCCGCCGTTCGCGGCCGACGCGATCATGGAAGCGGCCGATGGCGGCATCAAGGTGATCGTCGCGATCACCGAGGGCATCCCGGTGCTGGACATGCTGCGGGTGAAGAACGTGCTGCGCCAGTACCCCGACACCGTGCTGATCGGGCCGAACTGCCCGGGCATCATCACGCCGGGCGAGTGCAAGATCGGCATCATGCCGGGGCACATCCACAAGCCCGGCAAGGTCGCGATCGTCTCGCGCTCGGGCACGCTGACCTACGAAGCCGTGTTCCAGACGACCAACGTCGGCCTCGGCCAGTCCACCGTCATCGGCATCGGCGGCGACCCGATCAACGGCCTCAGCTTCATCGACTGCCTGAAGCTGTTCCAGGACGACGAGCAGACCGAAGGCATCATCATGGTGGGCGAGATCGGCGGCAGCGCCGAGGAAGAAGCGGCCGAGTTCATCGAGGAATTCGTGACCAAGCCGGTGGTGGCCTTCATTGCCGGCGCCAGTGCACCGGCGGGCAAGCGCATGGGCCATGCCGGCGCGATCATCTCGGGCGGCAAGGGCACCGCGGCGGCGAAGTTCGCCGCGCTCGAGAAGGCGGGCGTCACCACGGTCAAGTCGCCGGCGGACCTCGGCACCACGCTTGCCCGGAAGATGCGGTAGGGCGGATTCTCCCCGCCCTGCATCGGCCGGGACGACCCGCGACGGGGTAAGCCCCGCCGCCGGATCCGGCGTGCCCGCCGGCACGTTCACCCACGCCCGCGCGCGAGGCGCTAGCATGCGGGGCGCCGTGGGTGGTCCGGGGAGGGACGCATGCGTGCTCGTAGCGTGTTGCCGGGGCTCGTCTCCGTTTGCCTGCTCCTGCCGGCCCTGCTGGCCGCGCAGCCATGGCCGTCGTCGGACGGCAACCCGTCCGTCACCGACCCCTCGATCCCGCTGACCTATGTCGGCGGTGATGGCAGCGTCTCGATCGGCGTCAACCGCGAAGGCGAAACCGAAGGCCAGCTGATGGGCGTCTTCGCGCGCAGCAACTTGCGCGCGGTGATCGGGCAGGCATGGTGGGACCGCAGCGGTGCCGGCGGCGTGCAGGGGGACTACAACTGGCTGTGGGGCCAGGATGCGCAGGCCGCGCGCGAGCACCCGGACCAGGTCACGGTGGCGCGCCTCGCCTTCGCGGTCGACCAGAACGCCGGCCATGACCGCAAGGCGACGATCGGCTTCGGCATCGAGCGGCGCGACTTCGCGCTCGAGGGCTACCTCGCGCACGGGATCAGTTCCGGGCGCATCGCCGGCCATTCCTTCGACTCGACCCAGACGACGCTGGACGGCGTCGACGACATCGGCAGTTTCACCGAGGTCGAGACCACTACCATCGACACCCTGTTCGAGCGCCGCCCGTACGGCCGCGAAGCCGGCATCGCGCTGAGCCACGTGTTCGAGCCGCTGGCGCTGCGCCTGCATGGTGGTGCGAGCGTGCAGGACGGCGACGGCGCGCGAGCGGACACGCTGTCGCTCGGCATCGACACGCCGCTCGGCACGCGCGGCTGGGGCCTCTCGGCGCTGGCCGAGCACGTCCGCCGCGACGGCGATTTCGTCACCCGGGGCGACGACACCCGCGTTTCGGCCTACCTGCGCTACGAGTTCGGCGGGCGCGGACCGTTCGTGCCGACATCGACGCTGCAGGATCCGGCATGGATCGCGCGCGCGCTCGGGCGGCCATCGACCGCGCATCCGCGCACGGTGGACTCCTACCGCACGGTGCGCAGCCGCAACGTGGTGGTGACGCGCGGCGGCAAGCAGTACGACAACCATTTCCCGCTGGCGCGTGCCGACAGTGCCACCACCACGGCCGGCCAGCCGGTCGCCATCGCGGTGCTCGCCAACGACACCGACCCCGACGGCGATGCGCTCGCCGTGGCCGGGGTGACGGCGCCTGCGCACGGCAGCGCGACAATCCAGGGTGCGCTGGTCGCCTACGTCCCGGCGGCAGGCTTCACCGGCACCGACCAGTTCGGCTACACCGTGTCCGATGGACACGGCGGCAGTGCGATGGCCCCCGTCACCGTGGTGGTGGGCGCCGGCATCACCCAGGCGCCGGTGGCGCGCGACGACGCCGTCACGACACCGGCAGGGCAGGCCGTCACGATCGACGTGCTGGACAACGACACCGATGCCGATGGCGATGCGCTGCAACTCCTTGCCGTCACGCCGCCCGCCAACGGCAGTGCGCGCATCGATGGCGACCGGGTCATCTACACGCCGCTGCCCGGATTCTCCGGCAGCGATGCCTTCACCTACACCGTCGGCGACGGCCACGGCGGCAGCGCCAGCGCCAACGTGCAGGTGCTGGTGCTGGCGCCGCTGAACGGCGCGCCGATCGCGCGCGACGACGCCACCACGATCACGGCGGGCGGGGTATCCAACCTCGACGTGCTCGACAACGACAGCGATCCCGATGGCGACCCGCTCGCCATCGCGCGGGTCACCGCGCCGCTTTCCGGCACGGCCACGGTCGTGGGCAACCGCATCACCTACACGCCGGCGGCGGGGTTCACCGGCATCGACCGCTTCGGCTACACGGTGACCGACGGTCGCGGCGGCAGCGCGCGCGCCACGGTCACCGTCACCGTGGTGGCCGCGCCCAATCGGCCGCCCGTGGCGGTGGATGACGCAGCCGCGACGATTGCCGATACCGCGGTCACGATCGACGTGCTCGGCAACGATGCAGATCCCGACGGCGACGCGCTCGCCATCACGGCGCTGGCGGCCCCGGCGTCGGGCACCGCGGCCGTGATCGGCAACCAGGTGGCCTACACGCCGGCGCCGGGTTTCACCGGCACCGACCGCTTCGGCTACACGGTCGATGACGGTCGCGGCGGCAGCGCCAGCGCCATCGTCACCGTGACGGTGGCACCCGCGCCGAACCGGCCACCCGTTGCCGTGGACGACGCCGCCAGCACGGCGGCCGGCGCGGCCGTCACCTTCGACGTGCTCGCCAACGACAGCGATCCCGACGGCGATGCACTCTCGGTGACGGCGGTCACTGCACCGTCCGGAGGCATCGCCACGGTGAGCGGCAACGCGGTCGTGTACGTGCCCGCGGCGGGATTTTCCGGCACCGACCGCTTCGGCTACACCATCGGCGACGGCCGTGGTGGCACGGCCTCGGCCTTCGTGACGGTGGTGGTGGCGCCGCCGCCGAACCGGCCGCCCGTTGCCGTCGACGATGCCGCCAGCACGGCGGCCGGCGCGGCCGTCACCATCGACGTGCTCGCCAACGACAGCGATCCTGACGGCGACGCCCTGTCGGTGACGGCAGTCACCGCGCCGGCAGGCGGCACCGCCACGGTGAGCGGCAATGCCGTCGTGTACGTGCCTGCCGCGGGATTTTCCGGCACCGACCGCTTCAGCTACACGATCGATGACGGCCGTGGTGGCACCGCTTCGGCCCTCGTGACCGTGGTGGTGGCGCCGCCGCCGAACCGCCCGCCGGTGGCGCAGGACGACGACGTGGTCATCGTGTCGGTGCAGCCGGTGCTGATCGACGTGCTGGCCAACGACAGCGATCCGGATGCCGATCCCCTGGTGATCACCGCCGTCACGACGCCACCGTTCGGCAGCGCGGTGGTCTCCGGCGGCAGCATCCTCTACACGCCCGGCGGCAACTTCCCCGGCATCGACAGCTTCAGCTACACCATCAGCGACGGGCGGGGCGGCACCGACACCGCGGTGGTGACCATCACGTTCATCATTCCGTAGCGGGTGCTCGAAATCCTCCCGGACGCAGTCCGCCGATCCGGTTCGCCGTGGCGTCGGCCCGGCGGCTCGTGATCCCGGCGAACGCCGGGATCCAGCGCCTGCCGACATCGGGTCGCGCGACCGTGCCGGGCCCCGGCATGCGCGGGGTGACCGCTGGGCGGATGCGATCAGGGTTCAGGCGTTTCCGTTATCGTGGCGGTTGCTGCGCCAGTTCCTCGAACATGGTTCCTTCGCATGACCCCGTTACGCATCGCCCTTGCCCAGTTCGACTTCCCCGTCGGTGCGCTGGCGCGCAACGAGCAGCGCATCGCGGAGCTGATCGCCGAAGCGCGCGACGTGCACCGGGCCGACATCGTGCTGTTCCCGGAACTCGCGCTGTGTGGCTACCCGCCGGAAGACCTGCTGCTGCGCCCCGATTTCCTCGCCGCCTGCGATGCGGCGATCCACCGGATCGCGGCGGGTGTGCAGGGCATCGTCGCGCTGGTGGGCTGGCCTGAAACCGCCGGGCCGGTCGTCTACAACGCGGCGAGCGTGCTGCGCGACGGGACCATCGCGGCGACGTACCGCAAGCGCGAACTGCCGAACTACGCCGTGTTCGACGAGCGCCGCTACTTCTCGGTCGATCCCGATGGCGGGCCCTGCGTGTTCGAGGTCGGCGGCTCGGCGGTCGGCGTCGTCATCTGCGAGGACCTCTGGTTTGCCGAACCGCTGGCCGACACGGTGCGCGCCGGCGCCGGGCTGGTGCTGGTGCCCAATGCTTCCCCCTACGAGCGCGACAAGCATGCGCAACGCGACGCATTGCTGGCCGAGCGCGTGGCGGACAGCGGCGCCGCCATCGCCTACGTCAACGTGGTCGGCGGGCAGGACGGGCTGGTGTTCGATGGCGCGTCGGTGCTGGCCGACGGCGACGGCACCATCCACCCGGCGGCGCGCGCATTCGACGAAGGCTGGCAGGTGGCCGACTACGACGCCGCGACCCGCCGCTTCGCGCCGGTCGCCTGGCGTGCCGACGAGGACGAAAGCCGCGAGGCACTCGCCTGGCGCGCGATCGTGCGCGGACTGCGCGATTATTTCTGCAAGAACGGATTCGCCCGATGCTGGCTCGGCCTTTCCGGCGGCATCGACTCGGCCCTGGTGCTCGCGCTGGCGGTGGATGCCGTCGGTGCCGATAGCGTGGTCGGCGTGCGCCTGCCGTCGCGCTACACCTCGGGCGAAAGCAACGACCTCGCCGACGAGCAGGCCCGCATCCTCGGCGTGCGCCTGCTGACCGTTCCGATCGAGGCGCCGTTCGGCGGCTTCATGGACGCACTGGCGCCGGTGTTCCGTGCCGATCCGCTCGGCACGCGGCACTCGCAGCCCAATCCGAACGACACCACCGCCGAGAACCTGCAGGCGCGCAGCCGCGGCACGGTGCTGATGGCGCTGGCGAACAAGTACGGCGGACTGGTGCTGACCACCGGCAACAAGAGCGAATACGCCGTCGGCTACGCCACCATCTACGGCGACATGTGCGGCGGCTACGCGCCGATCAAGGACCTGTACAAGACCGAGGTGTACGCACTCGCGCACTGGCGCAACGCCCAGGCCGGCGCGGAGGGCAAGCCGTGGATCGTCCCGCCCGGTGTCATCACGCGCGCGCCTTCGGCCGAACTGCGCGAGAACCAGACCGACCAGGACTCGCTGCCGCCCTACGACGTACTGGACGGCATCCTGCTGCGCCACGTCGACCAGGAGCAGTCCGCCGCCGATATCATCGCCGCCGGCTACGATCCGGCCACCGTCGCCCGCGTGCTGAAACTGGTGCGCATCAGCGAGTGGAAACGCCACCAGGCCGCGCCGGGCCCGAAGATCTCGCGCCGCGCCTTCGGCCGCGAGCGGCGGTATCCGATCACGTCGGGCTGGGGCGGTCGGCGCTAACGGCCACGCGTAGCGCCAGTGTCACCGGATCGAACCACGCGCCAGCGTAACCCGGGAGTTGAAGCTCCTCGATGCGCCGTGCCTGGACCGATGCTTCGTATTCTTTGTCCAGGCGTATTGACGCTGCCTCTTCACTGATGCCGTAAAAGGCTGCGACCTGCGCGAGGACTCTCGGGTCGTATGGTTCCTGTGCTTCTGAACTTGGTGCCGCAATCGAAGAAGATATTGTTGTTGCTGCCAGAAGCAATGCGAACAGCGGCGCGAATTTGCGGTCCATGGCATCTCTCCCCAGTTGTTCCCTGATTCAGTCGTCGATCTTCCGTCCTGTCCGCAAGGACCCGTTTCGATCCACGCGAGGCGGAGGCGGCCTTGCGTGCCTTGAATGCCCGCGTGCGGGCCTCAAGCCCTTGGGTGTCAGGTGCAGCACAACCACTCTCGACCGATAACTCGCATCCATCCAGCTCATGAGGATGCGCTGCCCGTCGGGTGAGAATCGCATTCTGGCGAATGTTGGCGAATCGTAATTTCCGATGCCAAGATCACCGGCCAGCCCACGCAGGGACGTCAAGCCACTGGAAAAATGGGAATGCAAATGATGGCCCGCAACCCTCTTGGTGGGTGCAGCCATGCCGATTCGCTGGATGGACCGCGCACGTAGCGTGCAGGATGCGGTGAGCGCAGCGAACCGATCACCGGACCGGGAGTCGGTCGCGAGTCGGATGCCTGCGCATGAACCGCGATCGATGCGGTGCGCCTTCGGCTTACCGCATCCTACGTTCGGACGTGGTCCTTCGTAGTTGCGCAGGCGCCCGCGGGCGTCCGTAGGATGCAGTGAGCAAAGCGAACCGCATCACGAGGCGAGAACGATTGGACCCGTCTTGCGTGCGCAACCCGCGATCGATGCGGCGCGCCTTCGGCTTGCCGCGTCAAACTGTCTAGAACAGCTCCGGCTCCACCAGCCTTCGCACGGGCGCGAAGCCGGAGCGATGGAGGGGGCACGGGGCGAGGCGTTCGAGTGCTTCCAGGTGCTCGGGCGTGGCGTGACCCTTGTGGCGGGCGAAGCCGTAGCCGGGGTGGCTGGCGTCGTGTTCGCGCATGATGGCATCGCGCGTGGTCTTGGCGAGGATCGAGGCGGCGCTGATGGCGGCTTCGCTGGCGTCGCCACCGATGATGACGCGTGCGGGGCAGGGGAGATCACGTGGCAGGGCGTTGCCGTCGATGAGCGCCAGCGTCGGCGGCTGCGACAGCGCCAGCAGCGTACGCGTCATGCCCGCCGTCGTGGCCCAGAAGATGTTGAGGTGGTCGATCTCGTCGACGTCCACGGCGACCACCGCCCAAGCGCGCGCGCGGGCACGGATCAACGGCGCCAGTTCCTTGCGGCGGGCCTCGGGCAGCACCTTGGAATCGGCGAGACCATCGATTTTCCGGCGTGGATTGAGAATCACGGCAGCCACCACGACCGGACCCGCCAGCGGCCCGCGCCCGGCCTCGTCGACACCGGCAACGAGCGGCTTCGGGCGGGCAAGCGGGATGGGTGTCATGCGATGCGGCCCATGAGTGCCGCAAGCATGCGGCGCAGCGTCCGATAATGCGTCGGAAGCGGCGCCGGGGTCGAGTGCGATGGCGCAGGGGTGGTGCGGATTTTCGCGCAAGAGCGTCCCCATCCGGCCCTTCGGGCCACCTTCCCCCGCTTCGCAGGGGAAGGAGTGCAAGAGCTCGCGTCGATCGAAGATCACGACAATGCTTGCTGTCGCTTCCCCCGTTTACGGGGAAAGCTGCCCGTCAGGGCTGATGGGGGCGCTTTTGGCGTGAACATCCGGCCGTGCCGCACGCATTCGCGTTGCGGGGTTCTCGCGCGCGGCGGTTCTCGATCGATGCGGTTCGCTGCGCTCACCGCATCCTACGCCGGCAACATCCGGGCAATCCGGCACCCGTAGGATGCGGTAAGCCGAAGGCGCACCGCATCGGCGCGCCGACGCGGGCGCTGTGGGCATGGGGGAGGGGTTCGCCGGTGTCGGGATATCGCGGTGATGCGGTTCGCTGCGCTCACCGCATCCTACGCACGCCGCATCCTGCGCTGTGGAGCGGAGGCGAGGGGCGACAAAAAGCACAGGCGAAAAGCACGAGGCGCGGCTGCTGTTCCCTCGCCCCTCGCCCCCTGCTTCTACCCCTGGCCCCTGTTCAACAACGGCACCAGCTTCCACCAGTTGGAGCGGTAGTCCGGCCAGTCGTCGTCCTTGAGGGCGGGGTGCTGTGGGTAGTTGAGCTCGAGCACGCGGCGGGCGTCGCCGGCAAGCTTTTCCTGGCCGAGGCGGCCGTAGCTCAGCATCATCACCGCGAGCGCGTCGCCGGCCTGCGGCGATTGCGGATAGGTCTCGATGATGTCCTTGGCGCGGTTGGACGCCGCCACGTAGGCGCCGCGCTTGAGGTAGTACAGCGCGATACCGAGGTCCGAGCGCGCCATCATGTTGCGCAGGTGGACCATGCGCTGGCGGGCATCGGGCGCGTAGCGGCTCTGCGGATAGCGGCTGACCAGCGCGCCGAAGTCGTCGAAGGACTGGCGCACGTTGGACTGGTCGCGCGTGGCCATGTCGAGGCCGACGTGGCGCTCGAGGAAGCCGCCGGAGCGGTCGAAGTTGATCAGGCCGCGCAGGTAATAGGCGTAGTCGACGTGGCGGTGCGTCGGGTAGGTCTTGATGAAGCGGTTGATGGTCGAGTACGCGTCTTCGGGCTTGTCGTCCTTGAACTGCGCGTAGGCGAGGTTGAGCTGCGCCTGCTCGGTGTAGGGGCCGAACGGGAAGCGCGCCACCAGGCGCTGGAACGTGCGCGCGGCCATGTCGAAGTTGCCGTTGTCGAGGGCGTTCACGCCGCGGTCGTAAAGCTGCTCGACCGGCAGCGTGTCGAGCGGATCGCCCTTGCGGTCGCGGCTGAAGATCGAGCATCCCGCCAGCGCCAGCACGAGGACGAGGAAGGCGAGGCGCGACAGGTGGCGGAGTGCGGGGGAGACTCGCATGCGGGTGGCGGGCTCTGCGATGATGGACGGGAAGAAGCGGCGCGGCCGATGGCCGGGCGCGCCGGTTCGGCAGCCGGGGCACCGGCGCGCCGGCAGGCGGCGCGCGAATGGATGATCATAACCCGAACCTCGGCCGCTGTAACCGCGCACTGCCGGTGCCGGCCGCGAGTGGCGCCGCAACCCGCGGCTCCGCAAGGAAAAACCCGATGACCCCGTCCCGCCTGCGCCTCGCCGCGACCATTCCCGATGAACTTGCCGGCCGGCGCCTGGACCAGGCCCTGGCGGAGCTCTTCCCGGACCACTCGCGCTCGCGCCTGACGGCGTGGGTCAAGGCGGGCGACGTGCTGGTGGACGGGGCGCCGGCCGTGCCGCGGCAGATCGTGCACGGCGGCGAGCAGGTGGCGCTGGACACGGCGGTGCAGCGCGAGGTCGGCGCCGAGCCCGAGGACATCGCGCTCGACATCCGCCACGAGGATGCCGACATCATCGTGGTCGACAAGCCGGCCGGGCTGGTCGTGCATCCCGGCGCCGGCAACGCCGCCGGCACGCTGCAGAACGCCTTGCTGCACCACGATCCGGCGCTGGCCGGCATCCCGCGTGGCGGCATCGTGCACCGGCTGGACAAGGACACTTCCGGGCTCATGGTGGTGGCGCGCTCGCCGCGCGCGCACACCGCGCTGGTGGCGCAGCTCGCCAGCCGCGAGGTGCACCGCCAGTACCTCGCCCTGGTGTACGGCACGATGGTGGCCGGCGGCCGCGTCGGTGCGCCGATCGGGCGCCACCCGCGCGATCGCCTGAAGCAGGCCGTGCGCGAGGACGGGCGCGACGCCGTCACCCACTACCGCGTGCGCGAACGCTTCCGCGCCATGACCCTGGTCGAATGCCGGCTGGAGACCGGGCGCACCCACCAGATCCGCGTGCACATGGCGCACGTGCGCCATCCGCTGGTGGGCGATCCGCAGTACGGCGGCCTGCTGAAGCTGCCGAAGGGCGCGAGCGCTGCGCTGACCGAGGCCTTGCGCGGCTTCCGGCGCCAGGCGCTGCACGCGGAGCAGCTCGCGTTCGTCCATCCGGGCACGGGCGAGCAGGTCTCGTTCGAGGCTCCCCTGCCGGCGGACTTGCAGGCGGTGCTGGCGGCGCTGCGCGACGACCGCCAGGCGAATCCGGACTGAGGCGCGCCGGCGTGCACGCCGCCGATGCGCTGCTGCGCCCCGACTGGCCGGCGCCCGCGCCGGTGCGAGCGCTGGTGACGACGCGGCGGCTGCCGGGTTGCTCGGAACCGCCATTCGATGCCTTCAACCTCGGCCTTCGCAACGGCGAGGCGCCGGCAACCGCGGCCGCGAATCGCGCGCTGCTGGTACGCGCGTTCGGCCTTCCCTCGCCGCCGCTGTGGCTGCGCCAGGTGCATGGCACGCGCGTAGCCGATGCGGACGCACGGGCGGCGGCGGCCGACGACGAACCCGAGGCGGACGCCGCGGTCACCCGAACGCCTGGACGCGTGCTGGCGGTGCTGACGGCGGACTGCCTGCCGGTGCTGCTCTGCGCCGATGACGGCTCCGTGGTGGCCGCGGCGCATGCCGGCTGGCGCGGGCTGGCGGCCGGCGTGCTGGAGCAGGCCGTCGCGGCAACCGGGACCGCGCCCGGCCGGCTGCTGGCCTGGTTCGGCCCTGCCATTGGCGCGTCGTCATACGAAGTGGGCAGCGAGGTGCGCCATGCGTTCGTTGCGTACGCCGCCGAAGCGGCCGCCGCGTTCACGCCGACCCGTCCCGGCCACTGGCATTGCGACCTCTACGCGCTCGCACGCCAGCGCCTCGCCGCCGCCGGCCTCACGCGGGTGTCCGGCGGTGGCTTCGACACGTTCGCCGATGGGCGCTTCTATTCCCATCGCCGCGACGCCGTCACCGGCCGCTTCGCCAGCCTGGTCTGGTTGCAGCCGTAGGTGCAGGGCGCGCGGCGCGGCCGCCGCCGCTGCCGCGCCAAACCGCCGTGGACCGGATCGGACGTCCGTCGTCCGCGTCGTGCGGTGCCTGCGCGACGCGGCGCGTTTGCCACGGCTTCGCCCGCTCGCGCTCCGGCCCGCAGGACGTCCCGCCCTTGAACGCCCCTGCCGCCATTCCCATTTCCACACGACATCGAGACGCGCGCTCGCCGCGACCGACGGGGCGGGGCGCGTCCTGGCGGGAGGATCCCATGCGGATGGACAAGCTCACCTCGCGTTTCCAGCAGGCGCTGGCGGACGCGCAATCGCTCGCGGTCGGGCGCGACAACAACATGCTCGAGCCGGCGCACCTGATGAGCGCGCTGCTGGAACAGCAGGGCGGCTCGACCGTGCCCCTGCTTTCGCAGGCGGGCGTCAACGTGCCGGCGCTGCGCGCGCGCATCGGCCAGGCGCTCGACAACCTGCCCAGGGTGGCCGGGCAGGAAGGCAACATCAACGTCTCCAACGACCTCGGTCGCCTGCTCAACGTCACCGACAAGCTGGCGCAGCAGCGCGGCGATGCGTTCATCGCCTCCGAGCTGTTCGTGCTCGCCGCGCTCGACGACAAGGGCGAGGTCGGCGCCGCGCTCAAGGCAGCCGGTGCCGACCGCGCGCGCCTGGAGGCGGCGATCGACAAGGTGCGCGGCGGCGAGAAGGTGCAGTCCGAGGGCGCCGAGGACCAGCGCCAGGCACTCGAGAAGTACACCATCGACCTCACCGCCCGTTCCGAAAAGGGCAAGCTCGATCCGGTCATCGGCCGCGACGAGGAAATCCGCCGCGTCGTCCAGGTGCTGCAGCGGCGCACCAAGAACAATCCGGTGCTGATCGGCGAGCCTGGCGTCGGCAAGACCGCCATCGTCGAGGGCCTCGCGCAGCGCATCGTCAACGACGAGGTGCCCGAAGGCCTGCGCGGCCGGCGCGTGCTCTCGCTCGACATGGGCGCGCTGATCGCCGGCGCCAAGTTCCGCGGCGAATTCGAGGAGCGCCTGAAAGGCGTGCTGAACGACCTTGCCAAGCAGGAAGGGCGGGTGATCCTCTTCATCGACGAGCTGCACACGATGGTCGGCGCCGGCAAGGCGGAAGGCGCGATGGATGCCGGCAACATGCTCAAGCCCGCGCTCGCGCGCGGCGAGCTGCACTGCATCGGCGCGACCACGCTGGACGAATACCGCAAGTACATCGAGAAGGACGCCGCGCTCGAGCGGCGCTTCCAGAAGGTGTTCGTCGGCGAGCCGAGCGTCGAGGACACGATCGCGATCCTGCGCGGGCTCAAGGAAAAGTACGCCGTGCACCACGGCGTGGAGATCACCGACCCCGCGATCGTCGCCGCGGCGACCCTGTCGCACCGTTACATTGCCGACCGCCAGCTGCCGGACAAGGCGATCGACCTGATGGACGAGGCGGCCTCGCGCATCCGCATGGAGATCGACTCCAAGCCGGAGGAACTCGACCGCAAGGAGCGACGCCTGATCCAGCTGAAGATCCAGCGCGAGGCGCTCAAGAAGGAGAAGGACGCGGAGTCCAGGCAGCGCCTTGCCGACCTCGAGCAGGAGATCGACGCGCTGGAGCGCGAGTATTCGGACCTCAACGAGGTGTGGAAGTCGGAAAAGGCCACGCTGCAGGGCGCGACGAAGATCAAGGAAGCGATCGAGGCCGCGCGGCTCGAGCTCGAGGCGGCGCAGCGGCGGCAGGACTACGCGAAGATGAGCGAGATCCAGTACGGGCGCATGCCGGAGCTGGAGAAGCAGCTGAAGGCGGCGCAGGAAGCCGAGACCCGCGGCTTCACCCTGCTGCAGGACAAGGTGACGGCGGAGGAGATCGCCGAGGTCGTCGCGCGCTGGACCGGCATCCCGGTGTCGAAGATGCTCGAGGGCGAGCGCGAGAAGCTGCTGCGGATGGAAGACGAGCTGCACCGGCGGGTCGTCGGCCAGGACGAGGCCGTGCATGCGGTGAGCGATGCGATCCGCCGCTCGCGCGCGGGGCTGTCGGACCCGAACCGGCCGAACGGCTCGTTCCTGTTCCTCGGGCCCACGGGCGTCGGCAAGACCGAGCTGTGCAAGGCGCTGGCCGAGTTCCTTTTCGACTCGACCGAGGCGATGGTGCGCATCGACATGAGCGAGTTCATGGAGAAGCACTCGGTCAGCCGCCTGATCGGCGCGCCGCCCGGCTATGTCGGCTACGAGGAGGGCGGCTACCTGACCGAGGCCGTGCGCCGGCGTCCCTACAGCGTGATCCTGCTCGACGAGGTCGAGAAGGCGCACCACGATGTCTTCAACATCCTGCTGCAGGTGCTCGACGACGGCCGCCTGACCGATGGCCAGGGCCGCACGGTGGACTTCCGCAACACCGTCATCGTGATGACCTCCAACCTCGGCTCGCAATACATCCAGGAAGCGGATGGCGACAGCGAGGAGGAGTACACCAAGATGAAGGCGGCGGTGATGGGCGTGGTGCAGGCGCACTTCCGCCCCGAGTTCATCAACCGCCTCGACGAGATCGTCGTGTTCCGCGCGCTGGACAAGGCGCAGATCCGCGCCATCGCGCGCATCCAGATCGGCTGGCTGGAGAAGCGCCTGGCCGAGCGCCAGCTGAAGCTGGAGGTGTCGGAGAAGGCGCTCGACCTGCTCGGCAACGTCGGCTTCGACCCCGTCTATGGCGCGCGCCCTCTCAAGCGCGCGATCCAGCAGCAGCTGGAGAATCCGCTGGCGAAGGAGATCCTCGAGGGGCGTTTCCACGGCGGCGATACCGTGCGGGTGGATGCCGCGGGCGGGGAGCTGGTGTTCGACAAGGGCTGAGCACCGCCGGCCTGCCGGGAGGCAGGCCGTGCGGCGTGGTTGCGTCGCGGCGGCCGCGCCATGGCCTTGCCCGCGGGCGCACGCTAGGCTGGGCGGATCGCCCCGATCTACCGCTTCGAGCGCTACACCCTTGCTCCCGCCACGCGCGAACTGCGGTGCGACGGCGAACTGGTCATGCTCTCGCCCACCGTGTTCGATTGCCTGTGCTGGCTGCTCGAACACCGCGACCGCGCAGTTGGCCGCGACGAACTGGCGGCTGCCGTCTGGGGCCGCGCCGATTTCGCCGACACGCAGGTCGTGCAGGCGGTACTGAAGGCGCGCCGCGCCGTCGCCGACACGGGCGAGGAGCAGCGCGCGATCCGCACGATTCCCCGCTTCGGCTATCGCTGGGTGGCGCCGGTCGCGGTGGAGACGCCACGGGATGCGGGCGAGGACGCCGTGCCATTGCCGCGCGCACCGTTGGCAGCGGCGGATCCTGTCGATGTCGCCGCCGCCGCGGGGATCCCGCGGCCGTTTCCCGGCGCGCGCGCCGCGTGGCGGCCCTGCTCCGGATAGCATTTGCCGCGCTGCTGCTCGGGCTCGTGGCGCGTCGCCCGCAGCCGCCGGCGCCGGTTGCCCGCAAGACGGCGCTGGTGGCCGTGTTGCCGGCCAGCGTCGAGGCCGGACGCGAGTGGCGCTGGCTGCGCCTCGGATTGATGGACCTCGTGTCCGCCCGCCTTGCCGATGCCGGCATCGCGACGCTTCCCACCGACAACGTCGTCTCGGTCGTGCGCGGCGCCGCGGCGGAGCCGGCCGAACAGGCGGTGCGCCGGGCTGCGGCGCCTCGCTGGAC
>JAEZQS010000156.1 GCA_023412995.1 Pseudomonadota bacterium | reverse complement strand
ACTGGGGACAATTTCCCGCCGGCAGACGATCGCGAGAAATTGTCCCTGGCACCATTTGGGGGACGACGTGGCATCCTGCTCCCGGTTCACCCGGATGACGGACCGATTTGAAGCCACGTCGCCCTTGGCAGGAGACAGGAAAATGGAAGAGATCGGCGGTGGTTGCCTCTGCGGGAAGGTCCGCATCTCGGCGAAGGGACAGCCGAAGCGCGTCGGACTCTGCCATTGCCTGGATTGCCGCAAGCACCACGGGGCGCTGTTCTTCGCCGGCGCGATTTTCCCGGCGGAGGCCGTCACCATCGACGGGGATACCGGCGCGGATGCCGGGCGGCACTTCTGCCCGAACTGCGGGTCGTCCGTGTTTGCGCGCACGGGCGATGAGGTCGAGGTGCACCTGGGAACGCTGGATGCGCCGGACCGGTTCACGCCGACCTATGAACTCTGGACCGTACGGCGCGAGTCCTGGCTGCCGCCCTTTCCGCTGGCTGAGCACTACACGCGGAACCGAGAGCCGGAGACGTGAGGGATTGGCGGCGGGGTGGAGCCCGGGTTGCCGGCGCGGGCGGCAGAGGCGCGTTTCTGTGGGCGGCAAACGCGGGCGCGAAATTGTCCCTGGCACCATTTCGGCCGGCCGGCTGAATGGGCGGGGCGGGCCGCAACCTGCTTGCATCCAATGGCACGCAGGCGATCATGGCCCCCCTCGAGCCCACGCCAGGAACACTCCCATGCCCACGGATGACCAACGCCGCACCTTCCTTCGCGCGTCGCTTGCCGGCGCGACCGTACTGGCCCTGCGACCCGCGCTTGCCGTGCCGGATTCCGGAACCGACGCGCTCGCGGCCCGCCTCGCCGCACTCGAGCGTCGCCATGGCGGCCGGCTCGGCGTCGCCATCATCGACACGGGGAGCGGACGACGCGCCGTGCACCGCGGCGACGAACGTTTCCCGATGTGCAGCACGTTCAAGTGGCTGGACGCGGCGGCCGTGCTCGCGCGCGTCGATCGCGGCGAGGAATCGCTCGACCGGCGCATCGTGTTCACGCCAGCCGAGGTGGTGACGTATTCGCCCATCACCGCCTCGCGCACCGGCGAGCCCGGCATGTCGCTGGCAGAGGTGTGCCAGGCGGCGCTTCGCCTCAGCGACAACACCGCCGGCAATCTGCTGCTGGATCGCATCGGCGGGCCAGCCGGGGTGACGGCGTTGGGCCCGGCGGGGGGGGCGACGAGGCGACGCGCCTGGACCGTCGCGAGACGATGCTCAACGAAGCAACGCCCGGTGATCCGCGCGACACGACCACGCCGCTGGCCATGGCTGGCGCGATGCAGGCCGTGCTGCTTGGCGACGTGCTGGCCCCCGCCTCGCGCGAGCGGCTCGTCACATGGATGGCCGCCAGCACCACCGGGGTGGCGCGCCTCAAGGCGGGACTGCCCGCCGACTGGCGCGTGGTCGACAAGACCGGCACCAGCGACCACGGCGTCTCCAATGACGTCGCGGTCGCGTGGCCGCCTTCGCACACGCCGCTGCTGGTCACGGCGTACTACGCCGAATCCCGTCTCGACGGCGATGCACGCAACGCCGTGCTGGCCGAGGTCGGCAGGGTGGCAGCCTCCCTGGTGGCCGGCAGCGTGTAGTCTTTGCCGCCGGGGCGGCGGAAAAGACAGGGCATGGGCAAGAACCGGCTCGAAGCCTTCAGCGACGGCGTCATCGCCATCATCATCACCATCATGGTGCTGGAACTGGAGGTGCCGCACGAGCCGACGTTCGCGGCGTTGCGCCCGTTGCTGCCGGTGCTGATGAGCTACGTCCTCAGCTTCGTGTACGTCGGCATCTACTGGAACAACCACCACCACATGCTGGCCGCGGTACGGCATGTGTCCGGCGGCACGCTGTGGGCGAACTTGCATCTGCTGTTCTGGCTGTCGCTGCTGCCGTTCGCGACCGCCTGGATGGGCGAGAACCACTTTGCCGCGGCGCCGACGGCGGCGTATGGCGTTGTGCTGCTGATGGCGGCCATCGCGTACTGGCTGCTGCAGCAGCGCCTGATCGCGCTGGACGGCAGCGACTCGCCGCTCCGCCGCGCGATCGGCGGCGACTGGAAGGGCAAGCTGTCGCCGGTCGCGTACCTGGTGGGCATCGCGGTTGCCACGCGGGCACCGTGGCTGGCGCAGGCGCTCTACGCGGCAGTGGCGCTGACCTGGCTGGTGCCGGATCGGCGGATCGAGGGAAGGGTGGTGCGGTAGCCGGCAATTCGGTGCCGCGGGCGGGCACCAAGCCGCAGAAGGGCCCATTGGGCGACTCCGGGGTGCGACTCGCCGGGCCCGTCGCGTGGCCGGGACCCCGCCGCCCGGGCCAGCGTCCGCCGCGGGAATCCCTCGTCCCGACGCCTCCCGCGTCGGGCGATGCGGCGTTGTCGATTTGCTCCCTTGTCGTTCGTCGTTCCGTGACCAACCCAATGGAGGAACCGCCATGCAGCGCATGATCTTCGTCAATCTTCCCGTGTCCGACCTTGTCGCCTCGATGGCGTTCTATGAGGCGCTCGGTTTCACAAACAACCCGCAGTTCACCGACGCCACCGCGGCCTGCATGGTCTGGAGCGAGGCGATCTACGTGATGCTGCTGACGCACGACAAGTGGCGCAACTTCACGGACCGGCCCATCGCGCCAACGGGATCGAGCGAGGTGTCGCTCGCGCTGGCGCTCGACAGCCGCGCGGCCGTCGATGCGATGATCGAGGCGGCTGCGGCCAACGGGGGCACCGGGGATGCGAATCCCGTGCAGGAACTGGGCTTCATGTACGGCCGCGACCTGACCGATCCCGACGGCCATATCTGGGGTCCGTTCTGGATGGACAAGTCGGCGATCCCGGCGGGGTAGCGGCGGGTCCCATCCGTCATCGGTGCCCGATGCGCAAGCTTCAACCGCAGCATGGGGCTTGCTCAAGCGCCTCCCGGAAGCCGCACAATGGCATCGAACGCAGACCTGGCCGTGCACCGGATGAGTCGAAGGATCCGCGATGACGTCTTCCCGCGCCTTGCCTACCTTCGAGCTTCCCATCCTGCAGGCCCCCATGGCGGGCGTGCAGGGGAGTGCCCTGGCGATCGCGGTGTCGCGCGCCGGCGGGCTGGGTGCCTTGCCGTGCGCGATGCTCGACGCGGCGGCGCTGCAGGCGGAAGTTGCAGCCATCCGCGCCGCGACCGACAGGCCCTTCAACCTCAACTTCTTCTGCCACGCGCCACCCGCCATAGACCCCGGACGCGAGCAGCGCTGGCGCGAGGTGCTGGCGCCGTACTACGCGGAATCCGGCATCACCCCTGCGGCGAAGGGCGCAGGACCCTCGCGTGCGCCGTTCGATGCGCTGTCCGCGTCGCTGGTGGAAGCGCTGCGCCCGCCGGTCGTCAGCTTCCACTTCGGACTGCCTCCGCCGGCGCTGCTCGCGCGTGTGCGCGCGGCGGGGGCGCGGATCCTCGCGTCGGCGACCACGGTGGATGAAGCACGCTGGCTGGAAGCGCGGGGCGTCGACGCGATCATCGCGCAGGGACTCGAAGCCGGAGGACACCGCGGCATGTTCCTGCAGACCGACGTGACCCTGCAGCTTGGCACGTTCGCCTTGCTGCCACAGGTCGTGGCCGCGGTCGGCGTGCCGGTGATCGCCGCCGGCGGCATCGCCGATGCCCACGGCGTGGCAGCGGCACTGGCGCTCGGTGCGTCGGCGGTGCAGGTCGGCACGGCCTACCTGCTGTGCGCGGAGGCGACGACGCGGCCGGTGCACCGCGCCGCGCTGCAGGGCGACGGCGCACGCCACACCGCGCTGACGAACCTCTTCAGCGGCGGCCTTGCACGCGGCATCGTCAATCGCGTGATGCGCGAACTGGGACCGGTCCACCCGCTCGCGCCGCCGTTTCCATTGGCCGCCGCGGGGATGGCGCCGCTGCGCAGCACGGCCGAAGCGCGCGGATCCGGCGACTTCTCGCCCCTGTGGGCAGGGCAGAACGTCTCGGGCTGCACGACGGTGTCGGCGGGATTCCTGACGCGGGAACTGGCGCGGATGGTCTGATGCGGGTTCGCATGCGGCACGGTTTGCAGTGTCTTGCGGATGTGGCGCTCTTACCCAGGTTCCCGAGACCGGCGAGCGCAAGCGTCACGGATCCCACGACGACGTATCCAGCGCAATCCACACGGGCGCGTGGTCGCTCCCTTGTCGCGCGTCTTCGGCGCCTTCGATGCCCGCGTCCGTCACGCTTGCGGCGAGTGCGCGTGAGGCCAGCACGAAATCCACCCGCGCCGCGTCCAGTCGCCCTCCACGCGCGCGGCGGTTGAACCAGGTGTAGGCGCGCGCGTCGGGGTTGCGTTCGCGGAAGACGTCCACCAGGTCGAGTCCGCCGATGAACTCCTCGTTGAAGCGGCGGCGCGCGGTGGCGTGCGGCGCTTCGGTACGCAGGCGGGGCGTCGTGTCCTGGCGCGTGCGGGAGATGTTCCAGTCGCCGGCGAGCAGCAGCGGCACGCCGTGCGCCTGCAATGCGGCGAGGTCTTCGCCAAGCCGGGCAACGAAGGCCTGCTTGAATGCGTGGCGGTCGCCAGCGATCCGGCCTTGCGCGTGGTCGAAATGCGGCCGCGACGTGCCGTTCACCGCATAGATGTTGCCGATCGCGATATGGCAGCCGGGCAGGTGGATGATGCAGGCGCGGCCCTCGCGATCCCAGTCGAAGCGCAGCGCGATGGGCGCGAAGGCCTCGCGCACGTAGGTCGCGACGCCGTAGGCGCGACCGCCGCGGAACGCCCCGTTGTGCGGATCGTGGTTGAGCGACCAGTAGCAGCGGTAACCGGGCAGCGCGTGGCGCATCCGTTCCAGCAGGTCATCGTCGGTCGGGCGGATGCGCACTTCCTGCAGGCAGAGCACGTCCGGTGAACCGAGGCGCGCGTGCTGGTCTGCCAGCCGACGCGTTTCGCCCAGCCACGGGCCGAGGTTCTCGATGTTCCAGGAAACGAGGCGGAGGGTGGCCACGGGGTGTCGCGTGTTGCTCAACGGGATTGGCGACGGGCGTTCGGCGTCAGACCGCCAGCCCGCGCTGCCCCGGCTGCCAGCGAGTCATGTCCAGCTGCACGCTGCCGATTCCGAGCGAGCGAACCCAGCGGGCCGAGGCGTCCAGGCTGCCCCACATCCGCGGCGAGCCCTTGCCGGTCAGGGCCACCACGGTGGCGTTCGGCGTGTCGGCCTCGACATGGAAACGGGCACCGTCGGCAATGATCCGCAGCCGCTTGATCGCGCCTGCCTCGACGAGGGCGCGCAGGGTTTTCTCATTCATCGCCAGGCTCCTCGAACAGTTCGGATTGCTGCGGGATGGGAATGCCGGCCGCTTCGCAATGCTGGCGGATCAGCCACTCGAGCAGGTTGGCCACGCTGCGGTGTTCACGCAGGGCCGCCTCGCGCGCGGCGTCCTTCAGGGCAGGATCGATGCGGAGGTTCAGGGTGCTGGTCTTCTTCGGCGGCATGGTTGCATTGTACGCGCAATGTAACGCATTTGTACAGTATCCTTGGACCGCAAAAAGAACGCTTCGAAGACTCGCGTCCATCGCTCTGGTGGCATCGGGGTGGAGCGCAGCCCGGCGGGTCCCGGTCAGGCAACCGGTCACCTGCGGCGTGAGCCGGAGAAGGACAGAACGCGGCCTGCGTGCCGCGGGCAACATCAACCGGCCGGATCGTCCGGTAAAGTGTCAGCGGGGGATGCGCCGTTCGGCCTCGGCCTTGCCGCGGAGCGCACCCGATCGCCCGGGCGTGAGGACGAGTGCGGCATTGAAGGCGTCGAGCGCTTCGCGCGGCTTGCCCGCGGCCAGCAGGATCTCTCCCAGCTGCTCGCGCGCGGGCACGATGGGTCCGGGCGTGAGCGGGAGTTTTTCAAGCCCGTCCTCCTCGTCGGCGGCCGCCGTCATCGCGGCAATCGCCGCGGCGTCGTTACCGCGGGCGGCAAGGCGCCAGGCATTGGCCGATTTCAGCAGTACATCCACTTGCGTGGTCCAGTACGCATCGTGCGCGGCCTCCAGGGTATCGCGGCATCGCTGCAGCTCGCGGATATCCGCGTCGGCTGACGTTGACGGAGTTGCCCGCAGCTTGCCCAGGGCGCGCGCCCACCAGACGAGCGCCGCAACCTGCGCGGTCGAATCGGGCAGGGGACGCAGCTGAGCGGCCTGGGCCCAGTGGCGGGTCTCCACCGCCAGCCGTACGGGCATCGCGTTGCCTGCGTAGCCCGTCTTGAACTTTGCACCCGATATGCCCTGCAGCGATGCGAGAGACGCCACTTCCGCTGCGGCGTCGGCGACACGGTTGCGCTGCAGGTAGGCGTAGGTCAGGTAGTCCATCGCATGGACCTGCTCGCCGACGTCGTCCTGGGCCCTCGCGGCGTCGCGCGCAGCCCGGTTGGAAGCGATCGAATCGTCCCACTCGCCAAGGCGGGTGAAGATGTGCGATGGCATGTGCAGCGCGTGGGGTGCCGACGGGGCGATCCGGGCGTAGGCACGTGCCGCCTTCTGTCCGAGCGACGCGAGCGCGACGGTGTCGTAGGCATGGATCAGGTAGTGCGGAATGCCCGGATGGTCCGGATGGCGCGTCCAGAGCGGCTCGAGGATTTTCGCGGCCTGCTGCTGGCGCGCGTGCGTGCGATCCGCCGTCGAAGCGGTCGCGATCAGCGACAGTGCATAGAACGCGGCGACCTCGTCGTCTGCGGGGTAGTCGCGCGCCACCGCGGCCATGGCATCGGCATAGTGCTTTGCGCGAGTGGCGGCGGGAAGCGTGTCGGTGCCGGTGTAGTAGGTGCGGAGCGCGGCGATCAGCGCGCGCTCGCGCGGCGTTCCCGTGCCTGCTCGCGCAGCCTGCAGGATCTCCGCCTTGCCGGCAGCCAGCGCGGCACCTGACGGCGCTTCCCACAGCGGGTGGTAGCGGACCATTGCGCGTCCCCAGTGCGCCATCGCGCAGGCGGGGTCGCGCGCGGCAACCTCCGCAAAGCCGGCGTCGGCTTCCTCGTAGGAAAACGAATGCAGCAGCGCGACGGCCCGGTCGAAGGCGGGGGAGACTTCCGGATTGCAGCGGGCACCGAAGTGCACCGTTCCGAGGTGCTCCGGTAGCGGGTGGCCATGGCTATCCTGCGCCATCGACGCGTGACTGCCGGCGAGCAGGGCGATGGCGACTGCAGTGATCGTGGGGTTCATCGGGGCCTCGCGAGGCGGAAGTCGGTGCGCGACGGGAAATGACCAGTGACGATCAATGAGGGCCGGTCACGCACTATCGATCAAACGCCGACCAGATGCCGACTGTGCCTTCCGGACTGCCGTTTCCGGCGGATGGTGCGCAGTGCCCTGCGGTGCGCGACACGGCCACGGGATGAAACCGGCCACTGTCGGGCAACCGTGACGGTCGGCGCGGCGCAGGGCAGGTACCCCGGTGGCCGCCCAAGCGGAACCACGGGGATCGTCTCGGTCCCAGTGTCAAGGCGCTTGCGGCACCTCGCACCGCGGAGATTGTCTCTGGCACCATTTTTTGGAACTGCTACGGGCGCGGTTGGGGGGGTGGTTGCGACGGACGGGGGAAGCGACGGGAGCGTCACTTCCGGCTGGCGACCGGTCAGGGAGCCGAGGAACGCCGTGATGGCATCGACTTCCCGGTCGGTGAGTTTGGCGCCGAGCTGGCTGTTGCCCATGATGGCAACGGCCTGGCGCAGGTCCCATACCTTGCCGGAGTGGAAGTACGGCGGCGTCAGCGCGACGTTGCGCAGCGAGGGCACGCGGAAGACATACTCGTCGCTGACCGTGCGCGTGACTTCGAAACGGCCCTTGTCGCCGGGCGGCAGGATGTCGGCACCCGGGCGCTCCACCACGCCGAACGGGGCGTACTGCCCGCCGCCCAGGTTGATCCCGTTGTGGCACGCGGCGCATCCCTTGCCGATGAACTGCGCGAGCCCGTCGGCTTGCGCGGGGTCGAGCGCCTTCCCGTCGCCGCGGAGGTAGCGGTCGAACGGCGCATCGGGCGTGATGAGGGTGGCTTCGAAGACGGCGAGTGCGCGGCGGATGTTGGCGAAGGTCAGCGGATCCTCGCCGGGAAAGGCGCTGGCGAACAGCGGCCCATAACCCGGGATCCCCTTCAGCTGCTCGACCACGTGGGCTTCGGTCGTGTCCATCTCGACGGGGTTGACGAGAGGCCCGCCCGCCTGCTGTTCGAGGTCGCTCGCGCGTCCATCCCAGAACTGCGCGATGTCGAACACGGCGTTGTAGACCGTCGGCGAATTGCGACCGCCACGCTGCCAGCGGTGGCCGAACGAGGTTTCCTGCAGGTCCATGCCGCCCATGCCGATCATGTGGCAGGAGTTGCAGCTGATGACGTGGCTTTCGGAGAGCCGCGGATCGAAATACAGCATCTTGCCCAGCGCGACCTTTTCCGGAGTTGCGGGGTTGCCGGGGAGGCCAGGCGGCGTTGCAGGGATCGGCTTGAACAACCCCTGCGCCTGCTTCATGGCGGCAGATTGTGGCCAAGCCGGAATCGCCGGAGCCAAGGCCAGCACGAGCCCGGCAATGGATGTCAGCAGTCGCATGGGCGTCTCCTTCGCAAACGGGGCGGCGGCGAGGCATGACAGGCGGAGAGGGCGGTGGCCATCTCGGCACGAAGGAGCATGGACCTTCGACGTCAGGCGGACTTGATCCTCGTCAATGCGACGTCGCGGCGACCGCGTTCGCCGCCCCGCTCATCCTGCTCCGGCAGCGGCATTCCTGGCGTCGCCCACGATGCGGCCGTCCACCAGCGTGATGGTGCGATCGCAGGTTGCCGAGAGGCGCGGATCGTGGGTGACCACCAGCACCGCGCAGCCATGTTCGGCATGGAAGCGGCGGAGCAGGGCGAAGACGTCGGCCGCGGTTTTCGTATCGAGGTTGCCGGTGGGTTCGTCGGCGAGCAGCAGGGCGGGACGGGTGACCAGGGCGCGGGCGATCGCCACGCGCTGCTGCTGGCCGCCGGAGAGCTGGTCGGGCGGCTTGTCGGCGAACTCCGCCAGACCCACGCCCGCCAGCAGGCTGCGGGCGAAGGCGAGGGTGTCGGCATCGGGTCGGCCGCGCGCCACCATGGTGGGCAGCAGCACGTTCTCCAGTGCGGTGAACGCCGTGATCAGGTGGTGGAACTGGAACACGAATCCGATGCTGCGTCCACGCAGCGCCGTGCGCGCTTCGTCCTCCATGGCACGCGTCGGCTCGCCCAGCAGGTACAGCTCGCCGGCCGTCGGCGTATCGAGCAGGCCGATGAGGTTGAGCAGCGTGCTCTTGCCCGAGCCCGACGGACCGACCAGGGCGGCGAAGTCGGCGGCGTCCAGGCGCAGGTCGAGGCCGTGCAGCACTTCCACTTCGTTGGGCTGGCCGATGTTGTAGGACTTCCGCAGCCCCTCGAGGCGCAGCACCTCGCGCGGCTCAGCCATGGCGGATCGCCTCCACCGGATGCAGCCGCGCGGCGCGCGATGCCGGCACCGCCGCGGCGATCACGCCGGCGAGGGTCGCCAGCGACATCGCCGCGGGCACCAGCGCCAGCGGCATCGGGATGTAGAAGAGTTTCGGCCCGAACGTGTTGAACGCGCCCACCAGCGCCCAGCCGGCGAGCGCGCCCACCGCCGAACCCGCAAGCCCGAGCAGCGCGCCCTGCACCAGGAACACGCGCAGCATCTGTCGCCGCCGCGTCCCCATCGCGCGCAGGATGCCGATCTCGCGCGTCCGCTGGGTGACGCTGACGGCGAGCACGCTGGCGATGCCGAGCGCCACCGACATCGCCACGAAGACGCTGATCATGCGCGTGGACAGGCTTTGCGAACTCAGCGCGTTCATCAGCTGCGCGTTGGTCTGCATCCAGCTTTCCGCGCGCAGGCCGGTGAGCCCGCGGATGCGTGCCGCCACGCCTTCGGCGGCGAACACGTCGTCCACCGTCACGTCGATGACCGTCACGCCGCCGGGCAGGGACAGCAGCGACTGCGCCTGCTTGAGATCGACGTACACGTATCGCTCGTCGAGTTCGCGCACGCCGAGCTGGAAAAGGCCGACGACGTTGACGATGGCCTCGCGCCCGCCGCCGCCATCCAGCCGCAGCTTGCCGCCGGTGCGAAGCCCAAGGTCGTCCGCCAGTTTCTGCCCGATGACGGCATTGCCCGAACCGACCTCCAGGCGCCCATCCACCATGCTTTTCGCGAGCGGGATCACGCGCTGGTAACGCGGCAGGTCGATGCCGAGCAGCGCCACCGATTCCACGGCCTCGCCGCGCCGGCCGAAGGCGGGGCCGGAGACCACGGGTGAAACCGCGGCGACGCCGGGCAGACGGTCGAGCACGTCGCGCACCTGCAGCCAGTTGTCGACCGGCCGCAGCGCCTGCGCCCGGTTGTCTTCCAGCAGCAGCTGGCGCGTCCCTGCGGCCGGCGCGGCGACGCGATTGACCTCGCGCGGGGCTTCGACGCGGATATGCGCCTGGGTGCCGAGCGTGCGCGCGATGATGTTCTCCTGCAGGCCGGCGATCAGCGCCGTCACGAACACGATCACCGCCACGCCCACGGCGATGCCGACGAGGATCAGCAGCGTCTGGGCGCGACCCTGGCGCAGGAAGCGCGTCGCGATGGTGGCCTCGATCCACATGGCTCAGTCGAAGGCGACCGGCAGCTCGCCATGGGTTGCAGCGGCTTGGGCGTCGGGCAGCGGCTGGCCTTGCACGCGCACGCGATCGCCATCGGGCGGGATATCGGCCGGGTCCAGCGCACCGGCGGCGAGTACCTGGTCGCCCGCATGCAGCCCCTCGCGCACCTCGCTGGCGACGAGGCCGCGCAGTCCGAGGAGGACCGGCGTGCGCTGCACGCGACCGTTGCGCACGCGCAGCACGGTGGCGCGATCGGCGGATTCGCCGGTATCCAGCAGCGCATCGTTGGGCACCACGAGCGCGTTCTCGCGCTGGCCGGTCACGATGGTGGCCGTCACGGTCATGTCCTGGCGCACGAAGTCCGCGCCATCGCCGATGCGCAGGCGCACGTCGACGGTACCGCGGTCGGGGTCGATGGCGGGAGCGATGTGGAAGACCGAAGCGGGGAAGGGGCGATCGGCGAAGGCATCGGCGATGCAGGTTGCCGCTTGCCCGACGGCCAGGCGGCCGAGGCGCTTTTCATCCACCGGCACCAGCACTTCGCCCGGGGCATCGCGCGCGATCTCCAGCAGCAGGTCGCCCGGGCGCACGGCGTCGCCCGGTTCGACGTGCCGCGTGAGGACGGTGCCGGCAACGGTTGCGCGCACCACGGCGCGATCCAGTTCCGCCTCGGCCGCAGCCAGCCGCTCGCGCAGCTGGGCCTCGCGCGCGCCGCCAGCGAGCGCCTCATGCGCGACGCGCGCCTGTTC
>JAEZQS010000137.1 GCA_023412995.1 Pseudomonadota bacterium | reverse complement strand
GCCGCCGACGACGCCGCGCGTGCCGCCGTGCTGCTCGGCGCCGCGGCGGCCGATGCCATGGCCGCGGCGGGCGAGCGACCATTCCTCGCGCGCTCGCCTGCGTTGCCGCTGGAGGTGGAGCGGTTGCAGGCGCGCTATGGCAGCTGGTACGAGCTGTTCCCGCGCTCGTCGCCCGACGCCGGCCGCCACGGCACCTTCGACGACGTCATCGCGGAACTGCCGGCGATCCGGGCGATGGGATTCGACGTGCTCTACATGCCGCCGATCCACCCGATCGGCAGCAGCCACCGCAAGGGCCGCAACAACGCCCTGGTCGCCGCGCCCGGCGATCCCGGCAGCCCGTATGCCATCGGCTCCGCCGAGGGCGGCCACGACGCGGTGCATCCGGAACTTGGCGGCCTGCCGGCATTCCGGCGGCTGGGCGCCGCGGCGCGCCGCGAAGGCATGGAGATCGCACTCGACTTCGCCGTGCAGGCATCACCCGACCACCCCTGGCTGGTGCAGCACCCGGAATGGTTCACGACGCGTGCCGACGGCAGCATCCGCCACGCCGAGAATCCGCCGAAGAAATACGAGGACATCGTCAACGTCGACTTCTATGCCAGCGGCGCCGTGCCCGCGCTGTGGACGGCCCTGCGCGACGTGGTGCTGCACTGGGCCGCGGAGGGCGTGCGCCTGTTCCGGGTGGACAACCCGCACACCAAGCCGTTCCCGTTCTGGGAGTGGATGATCGCCTCGGTGCGCCACCGCCATCCCGACGTGCTGTTCCTGTCGGAAGCCTTCACGCGCCCGAAGCCGATGGTGCGACTGGCCAAGGTCGGCTTCAGCCAGTCCTACACCTACTTCACCTGGCGCACGGGCAAGCAGGAACTCATCGACTACCTCGAGGAACTCAACCGCGGCGAGCCGCGCGAGTGCCTGCGACCGCACTTCTTCGTCAACACGCCCGACATCAACCCGCCCTACCTGCATTCGGGCAGCCGCGCGGCACACCTCGTGCGCGCGGCGCTGGCGGCGACCCTGTCGGGCCTGTGGGGCATGTACGCCGGCTTCGAGCTGTGCGAGGCGACGCCGCTTGCCGGGCGCGAGGAGTACCTCGATTCGGAGAAGTACCAGCTGCGCCCGCGGCGCCGCCGCGCGCCCGGGGACATCGTCGAGGAGATCGCCCGGCTCAACCGCCTGCGTCGTGCCAATCCCGAACTGCAGACGCACCTCGACGTCACCTTCCTGCCGGCAACGGGCGAACAGGTGCTGTATTTCGCGAAGGGCGCGCCGGACGCGGACAGCGCGGTGCTCGTCGCCATCAGCCTCGATGCCGCCGGCCTCCAGCACAGCACCATCGAGGTGCCGCTGTGGCGCTGGGGCCTCGCCGACGACGCCGCGATCGAGGTCGAGGACCTGCTCGGCGGGCAGCGCTTCCACTGGTACGGCAAGCAGCAGTCGATCGCGCTCGGGCCGGAGCGCCCGTACGCGCTCTGGCGCGTGTTCGCCCCGCACGCCGGCAACGGAGGGGGCGCGTGAACGTCGCCGAGCCCTCCGCCTGCGGTGCGGGCGTCCTCGATGATCCGCTCTGGTACAAGGATGCGGTCATCTACCAGTTGCACGTGAAGTCGTTCTTCGACGCCAACGACGACGGCGTGGGCGACTTCCGAGGGCTGATCGAGCGGCTCGACTACATCGTGCAGCTCGGCGTCACCGCGGTGTGGCTGCTGCCATTCTATCCCTCGCCGCGGCGCGACGACGGCTACGACATCTCGCTTTACGAGGCGGTGCACCCGGACTACGGAACGCTGGAGGACGCGCGCGAGTTCATCGAGGCGGCGCACGCGCGCGGGCTGAGGGTGATCACCGAGTTGGTCATCAACCACACCTCCGACCAGCATCCGTGGTTCCAGCGCGCGCGCCGCGCGCCGCGCGGTTCGCCCGAGCGCGACTTCTACGTCTGGTCCGACGACGACCAGGCGTATGCCGGCACCCGCATCATCTTCTGCGATACGGAGAAGTCCAACTGGACCCACGATGCGGTGGCCGGCCAGTACTACTGGCACCGCTTCTACTCGCACCAGCCCGACCTCAACTTCGACAACCCCGCGGTGCTGGAGGCGGTGCTCGGGGTCATGCATTTCTGGCTGCGGCTGGGCGTGGACGGGCTGCGCCTGGACGCCGTGCCCTACCTGATCGAGCGCGAAGGCACCAGCAACGAGAACCTGCCCGAGACGCACGCCATCCTCAAGCGCATCCGTGCCGAGATCGACCGCCACTATCCGGGGCGCATGCTGCTGGCCGAAGCGAACATGTGGCCGGAGGACACGCGCCAGTACTTCGGCGAGGAGCGCGGCGGCAGCGGCGACGAATGCCACATGGCGTTCCATTTCCCGCTGATGCCGCGCATGTACATGGCGATCGCGCGCGAGGACCGCTTCCCGATCACCGACATCATCCGCCAGACGCCGCTGATCCCGCCCGACTGCCAGTGGGCGATCTTCCTGCGCAACCACGACGAGCTGACGCTCGAGATGGTCACCGATTCCGAGCGCGACTACCTCTGGCAGACCTACGCCGAGGACCAGCGCGCACGGCTCAACCTCGGCATCCGCCGGCGCCTTGCCCCGCTCCTGCAGCGCGACCGCCGCCGCATCGAGCTGATGACCGCGCTGCTGCTGACGCTGCCCGGCACGCCGGTGATCTACTACGGCGACGAGATCGGGATGGGCGACAACATCCACCTCGGCGACCGCGATGGCGTGCGCACGCCGATGCAGTGGTCGCTCGATCGCAACGGCGGCTTCTCGCGCGGAGATCCCGCCGCGCTCGTGCTGCCGCCCATCATGGATCCGCTGTACGGCTTCTCCGCCGTCAACGTCGAGGCGCAGGACCGCGACCAGTATTCCCTGCTCAACTGGATGCGCCGGTTCCTCGCGGTACGCCGCCGCCACTGCGCGCTCGGCCGCGGCGGCATGGAGTTCCTCTACCCCGGCAACCGCAAGATCCTCGCCTACCTGCGCGAGCACGAGGGTACTTCGATCCTGTGCGTGGCCAACCTCTCGCGCACGCTGCAGGCGGTGGAGCTGGATCTCGGCCGCTTCGAGGGACGCGTGCCGGTGGATGCGATCGGCGGCGCGACGTTCCCGCCGATCGGACGGCTGCCGTACCTCCTCACGCTGCCGGCCTACGGCTTCTACGCGTTCGAGCTGGCCAGCAACGCCAGCCTGCCGTCGTGGCACGTGCCGGTGCCCGAGCCGCTGCCGGAATACCGCACGCTGGTGGTGCGCGGCGGCAATGCGCTGGCCGGCGTCCTCGGCGAACACCGCGGCGTGCTGGAGCAGGACATCCTGCCGGGCTGGCTCGCCAAGCGGCGCTGGTTCGCGGCGAGCGACCGGGGCGCCTTTGCCGTTTCGCTGCTGCCGCTGGGTGCGCTCGATGCGGCCGCCGACGTCCGCTTCACGCTGCTCGAAGCGCATTTCGCCGATGGCGGCGTGGCGCGTTACCAGCTGCCGCTGGCGATCGCGTGGGAGGACGAGGGCCCCGCGGTCCTGCCGCAGCAGCTGGCCCTGGCGCGGGTGCGGCAGGGGCGGCGCGTGGGTTACCTGACCGACGCCTTCGCCACCGTCGCGTTCGCGCGCGGTGTGCTGGCGGCGGTGCATGCGGGGCAGGGAAGCGCCGATGGCGCGCTGGCGGCGCACTGCACCAGCGCGTTCGAGCTGCCCCCCCCGGACGCACCGGTCCAGTGGCTCGCCGCGGAGCAGTCCAACAGCTCGCTCATCATCGACGACCTCGCCATGGTCAAGCTGCTGCGGCAGGCGCGTCGCGGCGTGCAGCCGGAAGCGGAGTTCGGCCGCGTGCTGGCTGGGCGCTTCGCCAACGTGCCCGACCTCCTCGGCGAGGTGTGGACGAAGGATGCCGACGGCGTGCCGTGCAGCCTGGTGCTGGTGCAGCGGTTCGTTCGCAACCAGGGTGACGGCTGGCGGTGGAGCCTCGACGCGCTCGGTCGCGCCGTCGGCGACTGGCGCGTCGCCGGGGCGGATCGCCGCGCCGAGATTGCCGCCGGATACGCGACGCTGTCCGCGCAGGTCGGACGGCGCCTCGGCGAACTGCATGCCGTCCTCGCGCAACTCGACGACGAGCCCGGCTTCGAACCACGCCGCATCGATGCCGCGCGCACCGCGGAGCTGGCGTCGGCGATCGGCAATGGCGTCGCCGACGCGCTGGCGGCGTGGCGCGCGTCAGGCGCCGAAGCAGAGGCGCTGGTCCGCGT
>JAEZQS010000099.1 GCA_023412995.1 Pseudomonadota bacterium | reverse complement strand
CCCGTGCTGTCATGGGAGCGGCGCAGCCGCGACCGAGAAACCGCACATGCGACGAACGAACCGGTTGGCACCGCAACCTGCCGCCCCGCGGTCGCGCTTGCAGCGCTCCTACGACGGCACGAGCTTTTCGTGGGCGCGGCACAGCCGCGACCGCGTGACTGCGGCTGCGACGACGCATCAAACGGGCGTCGCGACCGGCCGCTCCGCGGTTGCGCTTGAAGCGCTCCTACGACGGCACGAGCTTTTCGTTGGAGCGGCGCAGCTCGCGACCGCGTGACTGCGGCTGCGACGACGCATCAAACGGGCGTCGCAACCGGTCACACCACGGTCGCGCTTGCAGTGCTCCGACGACGGCACGAGCTTTTCGTGGGAGCGGCGCAGCCGCGACCGCGACACCGCGCATGCGACGGAAGAACCGTTGGCGCCAATAACGGCCCCCCCGCGGTCGCGCTTGAAGCGCTCCACAGGCGCCTGCCTTGGGGGATCGGGGCAGCCGCGACGTGGATCTGCAGGTGCGACCATGTGGGTATGGCCGCGACCAGCCGTTACGCGATTGCGTGCAGCGCTCGTACGACAGCAAACCGGTTGCAGAGGCCCTCCAGGCGCCCAAACGCTGCGCCGCAAATGGATCCGCGCACTCGCTTCACGCGCTTCTGGCCCGAATCGTGGCGTGCTCCTCCGGCCGGCGTATGAACACATCCAGCCGCAGGCGGAGCAACGCTCCGGCAATCCGGCAATCCGGCAATCCGGGACTCAGGTGCGGCGTGCGGCATGCGGCGTGCGGCGTGCAATGGCGTCGCACGCAGGCAGGGTGAATGCGCCGATGGCCGCCGCAAGTTGCAGCTGGCGTCGCGCATGGATCGAAGATCGCGGCATGTGCCTTTGGTCATGCACTGACGTGTGTGCATGTCTCGGCAGCGGCGGCGCTGTCGCTGTGCATCCACTCCGCTGCGAGGCGGATGCACGACGCGACGCGTGCACGATGTGCATCGGCACAACGCACACGCCGCAGCGTGCCGCATCGCGTTGCCTGTTGCACCTTGCGCGATGTTGCTGCGCGCAAACGCGTGCGCCATCCGCGCGCGTACGTTGAACTCTCTGTCGAAATGGGTTATCAACGAGCGTGCGAATGTCGCCGCGCGTGCCTGCACCATCTGTGCGAGATCGCGTTCGCCATCCGTTCGCGCTTCCATCCCGAAACCTGTTGGGGAAGTTCATGCCTGATATATCGAATAAGCCGTTCCGGCGGCTGCGCTCGCTCGCTCTTGCGACGGCGCTGTCCGCTTGCGCGGCCTGGAGTGCGTCCACGCCGCAAGACGCGTGGAGCGCAGTGGGCGACAACCTGCCGACCAATTCCGCGCTCGCGGCGGCGGTCGAGCCTGCAGTCACCGCTGCACTGAACTCGGGTGAGAACCCTGCCGTCATCATCAAGTTCCGTGGAACCGCCGATCTCTCGCCGGCGTTCTCCATGTCCGACCGCAACCAGCGCGCGACGTTCGTCTACGACGCGCTGACCCGGGTCGCCAACAGTTCGCAGGCGACCGCGCTCAAGGTCCTGCAGGGCCAGCATGGCCTCACGGAAGCCAATCGCGGCTACACGGTGCTGTGGGTCGACAACAGCATCGCGATCCCGCACCTGACCCAGGCCGTCCTCGACGACGTGCTTGCTTCGGGTAACGTCGAGTCGGTGCGCGAGCAGCGCCTCATTCCGCTTCCGCTGGAACCGCAGGAAGCCGATGCCGGCCCGGCGCCGAATGCGATCGAGTCGAGCCTTGCACACATCAACGTCGACGACGTGTGGGGCCTGGGTTTCAAGGGTGACGGCATCGTCATCGCCAACATCGATGCCGGCGTGCGCCATACGCACCAGTCGCTGGTGAACCAGTACCGCGGCAACCTTGGCGGTGGCAGCTTCAACCACAACTACAACTGGTACGACCCGTACAATCATTCCGCCACGCCGCGCTGGACGCATGACCATGGAACCCACACGATGGGAACCATGGTTGGCGACGATGGAGCCGCGAACCAGATCGGTGTTGCACCGAACGCGAAGTGGATGGCCTGCATCGGCTTCGGCCTGGCGGGTGCCGGCGCGACCGACGCCGGGTTGCTCGAGTGCGGCCAGTGGATGATCGCTCCGTACCCGACCAGCGGCACGGGTACGCCCGATCCCAGCATGCATCCCGACATCGTCAACAATTCGTGGGGCGATTGCGGCCAGAGCTACGACAACTGGTACGGGGCCGTCATCGATGGCTGGATTGCCGCCGGCATCGTGCCGGTCTTCTCCAACGGCAACAACAGCAATTGCGGCTACGCGACCAATCCGCCGCTCAACACGGTCGGCAACCCGGCACGCTCGGGCAAGGTGCTCGGCATCGGTTCGACCGGCAAGACGAACGGGTTGTACGCGACGCATTCCAACAAGGGCACGACCGACAACCCGAATCCGGGTGGCGCGCTCTATCCGGATGCGCGCGGCTTCGCCAACCTGAAGCCGAACGTCAGCGCCCCCGGCGTCAGCATCCGCTCCGCCTATGCCGGCGGCGATGCCGTCTACGGCGGCATGACCGGCACGTCGATGTCGGCTCCTGCCGCTTCGGGCGTGATCGCGCTGATGTGGGATGCGGCCTCCTGCCTGGAGGGCGACTACGCCAACACCGGCACGATCCTGATGGAAACCGCCATCGCCGTTCCGGTGAACACCGGCAGTCCCTCCGACGGCCCTGGCAACATCCCGAACCAGGCCACCGGCTGGGGTGAGATCGACGCCCTTGCCGCGGTCAACGGCGCCATCGCCTTCTGCAGCGGCACCGGCACCACTCATACGGTGACGCCGAGCGTCGGCACGCCGTCGGGTACGATTTCGCCGGCCACCGCGCAGAACGTGGACGATGGCGACACCGCTGTCTTCACCCTGACGCCTGCGGCCGGTTTCCACATCGACAACGTCGGTGGCACCTGCGGCGGCAACCTGGCCGGCAACGTCTACACGACCAGCGCCGTGACCGCCGACTGCACCGTGATCGCCAACTTCGCGGCGAATTCGGGTGGTGGAAGCCTCGTCTGCTCCGGTCCGGTCAACCACCCGCTGGTGAACGACATCAGCGGAACATCGGTGGACTGGGAGTCGGGCGACATCGTCGATGACGACACGACCGGCTACGACATCAACATCTACAGCTCGGGCGGCATGCGCACCTGGTGGAACGGCGCGCCGGCCGGCAATGCGGTCGTGGCGTCCAGCACCTCCAGTGCCAATGCCAGCGTGCTGGCGGAAGGCGCGGTCGTGGGTGCCGGATCGACCTGGTCGCGCACCAATGGCGCGATGACCGACTTCCAGGCGGGCGCTGACGGCTACCTCGGCTTCCGCTTCGATTGCGCCGCCGGCACGTGCTATGGCTATGCGCACCTGACGACGAGCGCGGGCGGTGGCTATCCGGCCACGCTGGTGGATTATTGCTACGACAGCGCCGGCAACGACGTCACCATCGGTGGCAGCGCTGGCGGCGACGCCGACATCGACGTGTCGCCTTCGAGCCTTTCGGCCTCGCTGGCACCGGGCGGCAGCACGGACCGTACGCTGACGATCGGCAACACCGGCACGGCCGACCTCGACTGGACGATCGCGGAAGCGACGCCGGCGGGCGGCGTGGCGGAACGCCAGTCCGCGCGTGCACCCAACGCCGGTCCCTTCACGCGCGACTTCGCGGCATGGCCGATGGCCGAAGTCATCGTCGACGGCGGCTTCGAGGCCGGCGCGGGCGGTGGAACGTGGGACGAGTTCTCGTCCAACTTCGGCACGCCGGTCTGCGACGTGGGCGCGTGCGGCACGGGCGGCGGCACGGGCCCGCACGGCGGGGCGTACTGGACCTGGTTCGGCGGCATCGACGCGGCTGAAACCGGCTACGTCCGGCAAGACGTGACGCTCGCGGCCGGCACGGCGCAGCTGAGCTTCTGGCTGGAGGTCCCGAGCAGCAGCGGCCTCGCTGCCGACTTCATGGCAGTCTCGATCGACGGCACGGAAGTGTTCCGCGTGACGGCCGACAACGCCGGCGCCTACACCAGCTACACGCAGGTCGTCCTCGACGTGAGCGCGTTCGCCGATGGCGGCACGCACACCCTGAGCTTCGACTCGACGGTCGTGGGCGGCGGTGCAGCCATCTCGAACTTCTTCATCGACGACGTCTCGCTCGACTCCGAAGCCGGCGGTGGCGGTGGTTGCAGCGCCCCCTCGGACCTCGCGTGGGCCAGCGTCAACCCGGCCAGCGGCACGACGGCAGCCGGCAGCAGCTCGGACGTCACGGTGACGTTCGACGCGACCGGTCTCGCCGAAGGCGCCTACAACGGCCTGCTCTGCGTTGCCAGCAACGATCCGGACGAAGCCCTCGTCGAGGTGCCGGTCAGCCTTACCGTCACGACCGGTGGCGGCGGCGATCCCGACATCGCGGTGACACCGTCGAGCCTGGACTTCGCCATCGATGCCGGCGGCAGCGACAGCGCGACGCTGGCGATCGCCAACGAAGGCACGGGCACGCTCGACTTCAGCATCAGCGAAGCGGCGGGCGCCAACGTGCCGTCGAGCAGCTTCCTGACGGCGCGTGACCGCACGATCAAGCTGGGCAGTGCCGGCAGCGGCAGCCTGGCGGTCAACCCGAATGCTGGCCTCGGCCTG
>JAEZQS010000022.1 GCA_023412995.1 Pseudomonadota bacterium | reverse complement strand
GGGGGGGGGCCCCCGCCCCGGCGCGGGGGGGCCGGGTTCCCGCCGCCGCGAGATGACAAACCAGGCCTGGGGGCGCAAGTCCCCGGGCTTTGGCCGTTGCAGATTTGCCGAAGCGGGATGGGAAATGGCCGACGCTGCCCCCATGTGGGGCATCCGCCGTTCCCGTCCGCGCTTCCTTCCGGTTTTCTCCCCCCGGCGACGCCGCCGTCGCTCGCTGTACGAGGTGTGCCCCTCATGACCCAGACGACCTATTCCTTCACCGAGAAAAAGCGCATCCGCAAGGATTTCGGCAAGCGCCCGCCCGTACTCGACGTCCCGTTCCTGCTCGCCATCCAGGTCGACTCGTACCGCGAGTTCCTGCAGGCTGATGCCGATCCGAACGGCCGCGAGGACAAGGGGCTGCACGCCGCGCTGCGCTCGGTGTTCCCGATCTCCAGCTATTCCGGCAGCGCCGCGCTGGAGTACGTCAATTATCGCCTGGGCGAACCTGCGTTCGACGAGCGCGAGTGCCGCTCGCGCGGCATGAGCTACGGCGCGCCGCTGCGCGTCACGGTGCGCCTGGTCATCTACGACAAGGAATCGTCGAACAAGGCGATCAAGTACGTCAAGGAGCAGGAGGTCTACATGGGCGAACTGCCGCTCATGACGGACACCGGCACCTTCATCGTCAACGGCACCGAGCGCGTGATCGTGTCGCAGCTGCACCGCAGCCCCGGCGTGTTCTTCGACCACGACCGTGGCAAGACCCATTCCTCCGGCAAGCTGCTCTACAGCGCGCGCGTGATTCCTTACCGCGGCTCGTGGCTGGACTTCGAGTTCGACCCGAAGGACGCGCTGTTCACCCGCATCGACCGCCGCCGCAAGCTGCCGGTGACGGTGCTGCTGCGCGCGCTCGGCTACTCGAACGAGGAGATGCTCGATATCTTCTTCGAGAAGAACGTGTTCCACCTCGGCAAGAAGGACGGCGCCACGCTCGACCTGGTGGCCGAGCGCCTGCGCGGCGAAACGCTGAACTTCGACCTGCGGGTGGGTAACGACGTCATCGTCGAGGCCGGCAAGCGCATTACGGCGCGCCACGTGCGCCAGCTCGACAGCGCGAAGATCAAGTCGCTCGAGGTGCCCGACGAGTACCTGGTCGGGCGCATCCTGGCCCACAACGTCGTCGATGCGAAGACCGGCGAACTGCTCGCCTCCGCCAATGACGAGCTCAACGAGGCGCACCTGGAAGCGTTCCGCAAGGCGGGCATCGACCGCCTCGCGACGCTGTGGGTGAACGACCTCGACCGCGGCGACTACATCTCGCGCACGCTGCGCATCGATCCGTCGCGCACGCCGCTCGAGGCGCTGGTGGAGATCTACCGCATGATGCGCCCCGGCGAGCCGCCGACCAAGGACGCCGCGCAGAACCTGTTCCAGAACCTGTTCTTCTCCTCCGAGCGCTACGACCTCGATCGCGTCGGCCGGATGAAGTTCAACCGGCGTGTCGGCCGCAAGGACGACAAGGGCCCGGGCATCCTGTACGACGGCAAGTACTTCGGCGAGCGCAACGACGAGAACTCCAAGTCGCTCGCGCGCGAGTTCGGCGCCGGCTCGGACATCCTCGACGTGATCAAGGTGCTGATCGAGATCCGCAACGGTCGTGGCGTGGTCGACGACATCGACCACCTCGGCAACCGTCGCGTGCGCTCGGTCGGCGAAATGGCCGAGAACGTGTTCCGCATCGGCCTCGTGCGCGTCGAGCGCGCGGTCAAGGAGCGCCTGTCGCTGGCCGAGGCGGACCAGCTGACCCCGCAGGACCTGATCAACGCCAAGCCGGTCGCGGCGGCGGTGAAGGAGTTCTTCGGCTCCTCCCAGCTCAGCCAGTTCATGGACCAGAACAACCCGCTGTCGGAAGTGACGCACAAGCGCCGCGTGTCTGCGCTCGGGCCGGGCGGCCTCACGCGCGAGCGCGCCGGCTTCGAGGTGCGCGACGTGCACCCGACGCATTACGGCCGCGTGTGCACGATCGAGACGCCGGAAGGCCCGAACATCGGCCTGATCAACTCGCTCGCGGTGTATGCCCGCACCAACGACTACGGCTTCCTCGAGACGCCGTACCGCAAGGTGCTGGACGGGCGCATCACCAACGAGGTGGAGTACCTGTCGGCCATCGACGAGGGCGAATACGTCATCGCGCAGGCGAACTCGCCGCTGGAAAAGGACGGCACGTTCTCGGAAGACTTCGTGTCCTGCCGCTTCCGCGGCGAATCCGAGCTGCGCCCGCCCGGCGAGATCAACTACATGGACGTGTCGCCGATGCAGACCGTGTCGGTGGCGGCGGCGCTGGTGCCGTTCCTCGAGCACGACGACGCCAACCGCGCGCTGATGGGCGCCAACATGCAGCGCCAGGCAGTGCCGACGCTGCGCAGCCAGACGCCGCTGGTCGGCACCGGCATCGAGCGCGCGGTGGCGCGCGACTCGGGCGTGACCGTTGCCGCCCGCCGTGGCGGCCTGATCGACCAGGTGGACGCCGGGCGCATCGTGGTGCGGGTGGACGAGGACCAGATCGGCGACAACGACGCCGGCGTGGACATCTACACGCTCACCAAGTACACGCGCTCCAACCAGAACACCAACCTCAACCAGCGCCCGCTGGTGAACGTGGGCGACCGCGTGGAGCAGGGCGACGTGCTGGCGGACGGGTCCTCCACCGACCTCGGCGAACTGGCGCTGGGCCAGAACATGCTGGTCGCGTTCATGCCGTGGAACGGCTACAACTTCGAGGACTCGATCCTGCTCTCCGAGCGCGTGGTCGAGGAGGATCGCTACACCACGATCCACATCGAGGAACTGACCTGCGTCGCGCGTGACACCAAGCTTGGTCCGGAGGAGATCTCCGCCGACATCCCGAACGTCGGCGAGCAGGCGCTCGCGCGCCTGGACGAGTCGGGCGTGGTCTACATCGGCGCCGAGGTCAAGGCGGGCGACATCCTGGTCGGCAAGGTGACGCCGAAGGGCGAGTCGCAGCTGACGCCGGAAGAGAAGCTGCTGCGCGCGATCTTCGGCGAGAAGGCGTCCGATGTGAAGGACAGCTCGCTGCGCGTGCCCCCCGGCATGGACGGCACGGTCATCGACGTGACCGTGTTCACGCGCGACGGCATCGAGAAGGACAAGCGTGCGCGCCAGATCGAGGAAATGGAGATCAAGCGCATCAAGAAGGACTTCGACGACCAGTTCCGGATCCTCGAAGGCGCGATCTTCAACCGCCTGCGGGCGGCGATCGTCGGCAAGGTGGCCAATGGCGGCCCCGGCACGCTGAGGAAGGGCGCCGAGGTGACCAACGAGTACCTCGACGGCCTGAAGAAGGACGAATGGTTCGCGATCCGCATGAAGGACGAGGACGCGGCCGAGTTCCTGGAGCGCGCGCAGGAGCAGATCAAGCGCCACAAGGAGGAGTTCGAGCAGCGTTTCAAGGCCAAGCAGGCCAAGATCACCGCCGGCGACGACCTCGCGCCGGGCGTGCTGAAGATGGTCAAGGTGTATCTGGCCGTGAAGCGGCGCATCCAGCCGGGCGACAAGATGGCGGGCCGCCACGGCAACAAGGGCGTCGTGTCGATGATCGTGCCGGTCGAGGACATGCCGTACGACGAGACCGGCCGTCCGGTGGACATCGTGCTGAACCCGCTCGGCGTGCCCTCGCGAATGAACATCGGGCAGATCCTGGAAACCCATCTCGGCTGGGCCGCCAAGGGCCTCGGCGAGAAGATCCAGCGCATGCTCGAGGCACAGGCGAAAGTGGCCGAACTGCGCAGGTTCCTCGACGAGATCTACAACGCCGGCAGCAAGGAAGGCCCCGGGCACCACGTCGACCTCAAGTCGCTCACCGACGAGGAGATGATGACGCTCGCGCGCAACCTGCAGCAGGGCGTGCCGATGGCGACGCCGGTGTTCGACGGCGCGTTCGAGGAGGAGATCAAGGCCATGCTGCGGCTGGCCGACCTTCCCGAGAGCGGCCAGACGACGCTGATCGACGGCCGCACCGGCGAGCCGTTCGACCGTCCAGTCACCGTCGGCTACATGCACATGCTCAAGCTCAATCACCTGGTCGACGACAAGATGCACGCCCGCTCGACCGGCCCGTACTCGCTCGTCACGCAGCAGCCGCTGGGTGGCAAGGCGCAGTTCGGTGGCCAGCGCTTCGGCGAGATGGAGGTGTGGGCGCTGGAAGCGTATGGCGCGGCGTACACGCTGCAGGAAATGCTGACGGTGAAGTCCGACGACGTGTCCGGCCGCAACCAGATGTACAAGAACATCGTCGATGGCGACCACGAGATGGTGGCCGGCATGCCGGAATCGTTCAACGTGCTCGTGAAGGAAATCCGCTCGCTGGCGATCAACATGGAGCTCGAAGAAAGGTGAAGCCGGGAATGGGGAATCGGGAATCGCAAGAGCGGCAAAGCGTGCCGCCGTGCCCCGATCCAGGTTCCCCGCTTCTGACCATTCCCGATTCCCTATTCCCGATTCCCGGAGAAGCACATGAAAGACCTGCTCAACCTGTTCAACCAGCAGCGCCAGTCGCTCGACTTCGACTCGATCAAGATCGCGCTGGCCAGCCCGGACCTGATCCGCTCGTGGTCGTACGGCGAGGTGAAGAAGCCCGAGACGATCAACTACCGCACCTTCAAGCCGGAGCGTGACGGCCTGTTCTGCGCCGCCATCTTCGGTCCGATCAAGGACTACGAGTGCCTGTGCGGCAAGTACAAGCGCATGAAGCACCGCGGCGTGGTGTGCGAGAAGTGCGGCACCGAGGTGACGCTCGCCAAGGTGCGCCGCGAGCGCATGGGCCACATCGAGCTCGCTTCGCCGACCGCGCACATCTGGTTCCTGAAGTCGCTGCCCTCGCGCATCGGCCTGATGCTGGACATGACCCTGCGCGACATCGAGCGCATCCTCTACTTCGAGGCCTACGTCGTGGTCGATCCCGGCCTGACGGCGCTCGAGCGCGGCCAGCTGCTCAACGAGGAGCAGTACCTGCAGTCGGTCGAGGAGCACGGCGACGAGTTCGACGCCCGCATGGGCGCCGAGGCCGTGTACGAGCTGCTGAAGACGATCGACCTCAACCAGGAGCTGATCCGCCTGCGCGAGGAGATCGCCTCGACCAATTCGGAAACCAAGCTCAAGCGCCTGTCCAAGCGCATCAAGCTGGTGGAGGCGTTCCTGGAGTCGGGCAACCGGCCCGAGTTCATGGTGCTGACCGTGCTGCCGGTGCTGCCGCCGGACCTGCGCCCGCTGGTGCCGCTCGATGGCGGCCGCTTCGCCACGTCCGACCTCAACGACCTCTATCGCCGCGTCATCAACCGCAACAACCGCCTGAAGCGGCTGCTCGAGCTCAACGCGCCGGACATCATCGTGCGCAACGAGAAGCGCATGCTGCAGGAAGCGGTCGATGCGCTGATGGACAACGGCCGCCGCGGCCGCGCCATCACCGGCACCAACAAGCGCCCGCTGAAGTCGCTGGCGGACATGATCAAGGGCAAGCAGGGGCGCTTCCGCCAGAACCTGCTCGGCAAGCGCGTGGACTACTCCGGCCGCTCGGTGATCGTGGTCGGTCCGACGCTCAAGCTGCACCAGTGCGGCCTGCCGAAGAAGATGGCGCTGGAGCTGTTCAAGCCGTTCATTTTCTCCAAGCTGCAGCGCCGCGGGCTCGCCACCACCATCAAGGCGGCCAAGAAGCTGGTCGAGCGCGAGGAAGCGGAGGTGTGGGACATCCTCGAGGAGGTCATCCGCGAGCATCCCGTGCTGCTCAACCGCGCCCCGACCCTGCACCGCCTCGGCATCCAGGCGTTCGAGCCGGTGCTGATCGAGGGCAAGGCGATCCAGCTGCATCCGCTGGTGTGCACCGCGTTCAACGCCGACTTCGACGGCGACCAGATGGCCGTGCACGTGCCGCTCTCGCTGGAAGCCCAGCTGGAAGCGCGCGCGCTGATGATGTCGACCAACAACATCCTCTCGCCGGCCAACGGCGAGCCGATCATCGTGCCGACGCAGGACGTCGTGCTCGGCCTCTACTACATGACGCGTGCGCTGGAGAACGCCCGCGGCGAAGGCATGGCGTTCGCCAACGTCGCCGAGGTCCACCGCGCCTACGACAACCGCGTCGTGCAGCTGCACGCGAAGGTGAAGGTGCGCCTGCGCCAGGTCGAGATCGACGAGGACGGCGGGCGCGTCGAGCGCAGCAGCCTGGTCGACACCACGGTCGGTCGCGCCCTGCTGGCGGAGATCCTGCCGGAGGGGCTGCCGTTCGCGCTGGCCAACACCGAGCTGACCAAGAAGTCGATCTCGCGCCTGATCAACCAGTGCTACCGGCGCCTCGGCCTCAAGGACACCGTCGTGTTCGCCGACAAGCTGATGTACACCGGCTTCCACTACGCCACCCGCGCGGGCATGTCGATCGGCATCGACGACATGAAGATCCCGGCCGAGAAGAAGGGCATCCTGGAGCTGGCCGAGAAGGACGTCACCGAGATCCAGCAGCAGTACCAGTCGGGCCTGGTGACCGCCGGCGAGCGCTACAACAAGGTGGTCGACATCTGGTCGCGCACCAACGAGCAGGTCGCCGCGGCGATGATGAAGGGCATCGGCGCCGAAAAGGTGCCCAATGCCAAGGGCGAGCAGGTCGAGCAGA
>JAEZQS010000220.1 GCA_023412995.1 Pseudomonadota bacterium | reverse complement strand
GGCGCGGCCGGTGTCGCCTGGGGCGGCGTGCTCGAGGCCGGAGGCGTGCTGGCCGGCGGCGGCGTCGTGGCGGGGGTCGAGGGCGCGGTGTCGGTCGCGGTTGCCGGTGGCGCTGCCGTGGTCGCCGTGTCGCTGGTGTCGTTGCCGCAGGCAGAGAGTGCCAGCGCGCAGGCGCTCGTCAGCAAGGCGATGCGGATGCTCATGGTCGATGCTCCTGGCTTGGAATCGGACCGGCATTATCCGGTCGGCAACCCGTGTCTCCCGTGAACGGCGCCGCTCGCCGCCGACTCACTCCGGTGCAGCGGGCGCGAGCGCGTCGAGCAGCGCGGCATGGAAGCGCGATGCATCCTGCACCTGCGGCGAGTGGCCGAGATCGGCGAACTCGACCAGTTTCGCGCCGGGAATGGCGGCCGCGGCGCGGTGGCCCAGCACCGGATAGTCGCCGAGCGTGGGGCGGATTGCCGCCGGCGCGGCGTCCTTGCCGATGGCGGTGCGGTCCTTGAGTCCGATGAAGAGCGTGGTCGGCACGGCAACGCGGGGCAGCTCGTATACCACCGGCTGGCTGTAGACCATGTCATCGGTCAGCGCCTGGTCCCATGCCACGGCCTGCCGGCCGGGGCCTTCGAACAGGCCGGCCAGCATGCGCGCCCAGCGTTCGAACGCCGGTCGCCAGGTGCCGGCGTAGTAGACCTCCATCTGGTATCGGCGGATGCCCTCGTAGGAGGTCCGGAGCTCGCGCTCGTACCAGTCATCGATGCTGCGCCACGGAACGCCGGCGGCCTTCCAGTCCTCCAGGCCGATCGGGTTCACCAGCAGCAGCTGCGTGGTCGAGCGCGGGTACATCAGCGCATAGCGGATCGCCAGCATGCCGCCCATCGAATGGCCGGCAACGGCGGCCTGGTGGATGCCGAGCGATTCCAGCAACGCATGCGTGTTGGCCGCCAGCTGGCCGGGGCTGAACTGGTAGTGCGCCGGCTTGCTCGACTTGCAGAACCCCACCTGGTCGGGCGCGACCACGCGGAACCCGGCGCCGGCGAGGGCCTGGATCGTGTCCTGCCACGTCGCGGCGCAGAAGTTCTTGCCGTGCAGCAGCAGCACCGTGCGCCCGTTGGGCTCGCCGCGCGGCGGCACGTCCAGGTAGGCCATTTCCAGCGGCTGCCGCTGCGAGGTGAACGCGTACAGGTGCACGGGGAAGGGATATTCGAAGCCTTCCAGCCGCGGGCCATAGACCGGCTGCCCGCGCGCGGACGCCGCGCCGGCGACGAGCAGCAGCAACAGGAGGGCAAGGCGCATGGCGGTCGGCTCGCGGTGGGTGGAGGACGCGGGTAGCCTGTCCTCCTGCAAGCGCAGATGACTGCCCGGCGCGCCCGCCTGCCGGTTGCGCGGCAGAGAACCCGACCCGTTCGCGGCCGCTGCTCGGGTCTTTGGCATCGACGGCAACGTACACTGGCCATCCGTCCATCCCAGCGAGGCAGGTCCATGCACAACCCACGCATCGGCGAGATCCAGCGCGTCTTCACCTCGCGCCTCGACGCGCTCGAGCACGTCGTCGGCATCGGCGAGCGGCATTTTCCGGATGCGGGCGCCTTCCTCGACCAGCGCCTCGCGCCCGACATGCTGCCCTTCACCGCGCAGATCGTCTTCGCCTGCAACCAGCCGCGCGGCTTCTCGCAATGGTGCGCCGGCCAGCCGATCGACAACCTTGCGCTGGACAGCGTCGCATCGATCGGCGACGTGCACGCCACCCTCGCGGCCACGCGCCAGCTGGTCGCCGGCATCGAGGCCGATGACGCCAGGCTGGAGGAAACCAAGCGCATCGGCCTCGGGCCGGGCCGCTACTGCGAGCTGCCCGGGCACCGCTACGTCGCCGATTACCTGCTGCCGAACCTCTACTTCCACGTCACCACGGCGTACGCGATCCTGCGCCACCTCGGTGCACCCTTGGGCAAGGCCGACTACATGCGCTTCCTCGCGCCGCTGGTGCGGCAGGAAGCCGCCGCCTGATCAGGGCAGCGCCGGGCTGCCGCGGGCCAAGTCTGCGGCGGGGGGGTCCGCTGGCTGCTGCAGGCTCGCCAGCGTGAGGTCGACCGGGCGGATGCCGCCGTTCGCGATGTCCAGCCACGTGGCGAAGAGATGCGGCCCTTGGTCCCCGCTGCGGCTTTCCGTTGAATCCGGCGGCGGGGCGCTGCCCAGCAGCAGCAGGTTGCCGGTGCCGGGCATCACGGCGTGCAGCTCGTCCACCGGCAACGCGGCACTCCAGACGACGCGCCCGCGCGGGCCGGCAATGCGGCTGAGCTGGAGGCGGCCGGCGCTGCCGAGCCGGTCGACGTGCAGGACCAGCACACTGTCGGGTTCGCGGTACCACAGCGGCTGCTCGCGATCGGGATGGTCGCGCAGCAGTCCGCCACGCAGGAAACCGGGTGCGTCGGGCAGCGGTTCGTAGGCGCTGAAGCGCGGGTGCGTGCCCCAGTTGTCGGGGAAGTCCTGCGGCCAGCCCTCCGGCGCGGAGGACACCTGCTCCACGCGGGCCGACCAGAGCCGGTAGGGGACTGCCTCGCGCTCGAGCAGGCGCCCGGGCACATGGCGCGACTCGAGATACGCCTGCATCACGCCGGGGCGTTCGCCGGGTTTGCGGCCGGGCACCACCGGCGGTTGGCGCAGGGTCTCGGCTTCCCTGTCGGTCAGTACCCCGAGCCAGCGGTCGCCCAGCGTGACGCCGCGCATCACGAAACGCGAGGTGGCGCCGCGGGCGTCGCCCGCGGGCGGCACGATGCCTGCCGGATCACGCACGGGGGTGTCGCGGTGCGCGGCGCCGAGGTCGCTGGCATCGATGCGCCACTGCGTGGCGTCATCCAGCGTCAGCTGCAGTCCATGGCGGCCGAAGGCGATGTAACCGGGCTCGTCGATGCGCTTGCCAGCCAGTGCGGGATTGCGCGCCTCGATGGCCGCGCCGTCCGCGACGACGTGGCCGTCGGCGAGCGAAACGCCGAGGGGACCGTCGAGCGACAGCCACAGCGTCCGGCCATCCACGCCCAGGAGATCGATCGCGCGCAGGTCGCGCCCGTGCCGTTCGCCGTCGCGGAAGCTGCGCAGGCGCTGGCGCCAGGCAAGCTGGCCCGTGGTGCCGTCGATTGCCCACAGGTCGACATGCAGCAGATCGGTGCGGCTGGGGCGGATGCCGCGCCGGCCGAGGAGCCGCGTGATCGATTCCGCCTGGATCGACAGGAGGTAGACGCGGTCCGCACCGCCCTGTGCCGTGCGCAGGGGCGCGGACGGGAACAGGCCCGGCTCCAGTTCGTGGATCTCGCCGGTCGTGAACAGCTTGCCGACGCCCGCCTCGCGGCCGGCGCGCCATGCCCAGGTGCCCGCGACCAGCAGCATCGCCAGGAGCAGCAGCCCGAATCCGGCCAGCACCCGTGCCACGCGCGAGCGCAGCGCTGCCGCACGCGTGTCGCCTTCTGCCTGTCCGTTCTGGTGCATGGAAGCAACCACGGCAGGAAGGACGCGGCGGGGCCATCCCCCTGCTGTCGTCGATGGCGTGCGGGGAAGGCACTGCGCGGGGAACCGCGATCTTCCCCTGCGCCGCATGAGGAAGCGCCACACCGTTCCCCGCCCCTCGCCCTTGCCCCTCCCATCAGACCACCACCGCGTGCTCCCGCCGGCCCTCGCCCCCGAACAGCCGCAGGTAGCGCGCGATCGCGGCGGGATCACCGGTGGCCTTGGCCGGGTTGTCCGACAGCTTCACCACGGGACGGCCATCGGCTTCGACGACCTTGCAGACGATCGAGAGCGGGTCGAAGCCGGTCGTGTCGAACGGCGCGCAGCCGCGGAAGTCGTTGGTCAGGTGGGTGCCCCAGCCGAAGCTGAGGCGCACACGGCCGTGGAAGTGGTGGTAGGCCGCTTCGATCGCGTCGACGGTCATGCCGTCGGAAAGGATCAGCAGCTTGCCGCGCGGATCGCGTCCACGCGATTGCCACCAGCGCAGGATCTGTTCGCCCGCCTCGATCGGGGGCAGGCTGTCCGGACGGAATCCGGTCCAGTCGGCGACCCAGTCCGGCGCGTCGCGCAGGAACGCTGCGGTGCCGTAGGCATCGGGCAGGACGACCAGCAGGTTGCCTGCGTAAAGCTCGCGCCAGTCCTCCAGCACCTGGTAGGGCGCGGCGAGCACGCCCGCGTCGTCGTTGGCGAGCGCCGCCTGCACCATCGGCAGCTCGTGCGCATTGGTGCCGATCGCCTCGAGGTCGGCCTCCATCGCGATCAGCACGTTGGACGTGCCGATGAATCGCGTGCCGAGACCTTCCTTGAGCGCCTCGACGCACCAGCGCTGCCAGAGGAATCCGTGGCGCCGGCGCGTGCCGAAATCGCTCAGCGCAAGGTCGGGAAGCGCCTGCAGCCGCTCGACCTTCTGCCACAGCTTCGCTTTCGCGCGCGCATACAGGACGTCCAGCTCGAAGCGCCCGCGTCCCTCGGTCGCGGCACGCGAGCGCAGCTCGTTGACGATCGCCAGCGCCGGGATTTCCCACAGCGTGGTGTGGGTCCAAGGGCCCGGGAATCGCAGTCGGTACTCGCCGTCGACCCGCGTCAGCTCGTAGTCCGGCAGCTGGACATCGGCGAGCCAGGCGAGGAAGTCGGGCCGGAAGATCTGCCTGCTGCCGTAGAAGGTGTTGCCGGCGAGCCAGACCCGTTCCCTGCGCGAAAGCCGCAAGGTACGGGCATGGTCGAGTTGGGCACGCAGCTCGGATTCGGCGATGACATCCGCCAGGCGCACCTCCCGGCTGCGGTTGACCAGCTCGAAGGTCGCCTGCACGCGCGGATGGCGCAGCCAGATCATCTGCAGCATCAGCAGCTTGTAGAAGTCGGTATCGAGCAGGCTGCGGACGATCGGGTCCAGACGCCAGCCGTGGTCGTAGGCGCGCGTGGCAAGGTCGGTGTGGATCATGGCGCGTGCGCCCGGCGGGGCCGCTGGCACCCGGTCGTGACCACCATACGGCGGAACGGCCGCGGCGCAAACACCCGCCAGGCAGCGCATCCGCCGGGCCTGCTAGGCTTGGCAGCCCTCCCGCACGACTCCCGACCGCATGAGCGACGCCCACACCGCCGCCCCGGCCGCGCGCCTGCCCCGGCAGGTTCCCTACATCATCGGCAACGAGGCGTGCGAGCGCTTCAGTTTCTACGGCATGCGCAACATCCTGACGCCCTTCCTGGTGTCGACGTTGCTGCTGTATGCGCCGGAGGCGGAACGCGCCGGCATCGCCAAGGACGTCTTCCACAGCTTCGTCATCGGCGTCTATTTCTTCCCGCTGCTCGGCGGCTGGCTGTCGGACCGCTTCTTCGGCAAGTACCACACGGTGCTGTGGTTCTCGCTGATCTACTGTGCCGGGCACGCCATGCTGGCGCTGTTCGAGGACAACCGCAGCGGCTTCTACACGGGCCTGTTCCTGATCGCGCTGGGATCGGGTGGCATCAAGCCGCTGGTGGTGTCCTTCGTCGGCGACCAGTTCACCCAGGCCAACAAGCACCTCGCGCGCGTGGTTTTCGACTTCTTCTACTGGACCATCAATTTCGGCAGCTTCTTCGCCTCGCTCCTGATGCCGATCTTCCTGCGCCAGTACGGGGCGGCCGTGGCGTTCGGCATCCCCGGCGTGCTGATGGGCGTGGCGACGCTGATCTTCTGGCTCGGCCGCAAGCAGTACGTGCAGGTGCCGCCGACGCGCGGCGCCAACCCGGATTCGTTCCTGCACGTCGCACGCACGGCGCTGCTGGCGCAGGCGCCCGGACAGGGGCGGACCGGGCTCGCGGTGGCGATGGCCGGCGTGGCGATCGCCCTCGCCATCCTCGCCTGCTGGGCGGTGCGGCCCGCGTTCTGGCCGGCCGACTTCGATTTCGTGATCAGCGCCTGCCTCGCACTCGGCGCGGTGATCCTGCCCGGTGGCATCGGTACCTGGCTGCAGCTGGAGCGTGCGCGCGGCGTGCACCCGCAGGCTGCGGTGGACGACGTGCGCGCGGTGCTGCGCGTGCTCATCGTGTTCGCGCTGGTGACGCCCTTCTGGTCGCTGTTCGACCAGAAGGCGTCCACCTGGATCCTGCAGGGCAACGAGATGCGGGTGCCGCATGATGCCTGGTGGTGGCCGAGCTGGCTGGTCCACTCGCCGGCGCAGATGCAGGCACTGAACCCGCTGCTGGTGATGCTGCTGATCCCGTTCAACAACCTCGTGCTCTACCCGCTGCTGCGGCGGATCGGCTGGGAGCCGACCGCACTGCGCCGCATGGGCTGGGGCATCGCGGTGTCGGGGGTGTCGTGGATCGTCGCCGGCATGATCCAGCTGCACATCGACAGCGGCACGTCGACCTCGCTCGCGTGGCAGGCGGTGCCGTACGCGCTGCTGACGTTCGGCGAGGTGCTGGTATCGGCGACGGCGCTCGAATTCGCCTACAGCCAGGCCACCGCGGCGATGAAGGGCGTGATCATGGCGTTCTGGTATCTCTCCGTGACCTTCGGCAACCTGTGGGTGCTGCTGACCAACGCGGCCGTGCGCAACGAGGCGGTGACGCGGCAGATCGCGAGCACGGGCATCAGCGAGAACGCGTTCCTGATGTTCTTCTTCGCCGCATTCGCCTTCGTGGCGGCCGCGGTGTTCGCCGCCTATGCGCGGCGCTATCCGATGCAGGATCATTACCGGGCGGCATGAGCCGCAACCGCGACGAGGAATGGCATGGCCACGAGCGCAACCCGACCGATCGGCACGCCCGGCACGCCATGGGGTGCGGCCGAAGTCGCCGAATGGCGCTCCCGCCAGGCGCGCCGGCGCAGCCACGCCGAGGACGTGCTGGCCGCGATCGACCGCCTGCGTGCGCGTTTCGACGTCGTCGATTACGGCGCGATCGAACAAGCCGAGGAACGCTACCCGCTGCTGGCGCTGCGCAGCCGCGGCTGGGACGAGGCGCTGCCGGCGGTGCTGGTCACCGGCGGCGTGCACGGCTACGAGACGAGCGGGGTGCACGGCGCGCTGCAGTTCCTCGACCGGCATGCGGGCGACTACACCGGTCGCGCCAACCTGCTGGTCGTGCCCTGCGTCAGCCCATGGGCATACGAGCGCATCCACCGCTGGAATGCCGATGCCATCGATCCCAACCGCTCGTTCCGGGCCGGCAGCCCGGCGCGTGAATCGGCGGCGCTGATGGAACTCGTCGCGCCGCTGCGCGACCGTTTCCTCGTCCACATCGACCTGCACGAGACCACCGACAGCGACGAGTCCGAATTCCGTCCCGCGCTGGCCGCGCGCGACGGCAAGCGGTACGAGCCCGGCACCATCCCCGATGGCTTCTACGTCGTGGGCGACAGCGCCGATCCGCAGCTCGCTTTCCAGCAGGCCGTCATCGACGCGGTCGCGCAGGTGACCCACATCGCCCCGGCCGACGAGGAGGGCAGGATCATCGGTTCTCCCGTCGTCGCACCCGGCGTCATCCTCTACGACGTCGTCCCGCTCGGCTTGTGCGCGGGAATTACCCGCGCACGCTATCGCACCACGACCGAGGTCTATCCGGACAGCCCGCGCGCCACCCCGGCGCAGTGCAATGCGGCGCAGGTGGCCGCCGTGCGCGCGGCGATCGACTTCGCACTGGCAGGCGGGGAGCCGGCGCGCGCCGGCTAGGGCGCGGGCGACTGCCGCAGGGTCGTCACCGCCTCCAGCATGTCCTTCACGTGGCGATCCGGGCTCAGGTCGGAATGCACGGCCACGATGCGTCCGTCCTGCGCCACGGCGTAGGAGGTGCGGTCGGACCAATCCGGCTTCTTCGCCAGCACGGCGTCGTATTCGGCCGCGATCTTCGCGCCGGCGTCGGCGGCCACGGGGAACTTGCCGCCGCAATGCTCGGTTTCCTTCGAGAAGTCCGCCAGCTGGTCGGTGTTGCCGGCGGTGACGCCGATCACGCTGGCCCCCTGTGCCTTGAACTCGTCGATGGCTTCGGAAAAAAGGTGGGCCTCGATGTTGCAGCCAGGCGTGTGCGCGGCAGGGAAGAAGTACACGACCACCGGGCCTTTGGCGAGGGCATCGGCCAGCCGGAAGGTGAAGGGCTTGCCGGAAAGGTACGCCGGCGCGGTGAAGTCGGGCGCCTTCGCGCCGACGTCGAGCGCTGCCTGCGCGGGCAGGGCGAGCGTGGTTGCGCCGAGAGCGGCGAGGACGAGCAGTGGAAGCGTCTTCATGGGAACTCCTGCATGTTGGCGGACCGGAAGCGGGGGACGGGAGCCGGCGGTGGGAACTGCGCGGCGCGTGCCTGCAGGATACCGGCGGGGAGCGCGATTCCTGACAGGCCCCACGCGACCGACGCCTCAGGGTACGCATCTTTGCGACCCCGGTCCTGCTCCCTGCGTGCACCAGGCGGGGCAGCGTTGACCCGGGCCTGTTACCTGACTAAAGTCAGGCAATGGATGCCGACAGGGTCGACCAGGTACGCCGCTTCAACCGCGCACTGACGCGCCGGATCGGCGTGCTTGGCGAGGATTACCTGGGGCGCGGGCGTCCGCTGGGTGCCTCGCGCGTGTTGTTCGAGATCGGCCGCGAGGGTGCGGAGCTGCGAGCACTGCGCGTGCGCCTGGGCCTGGATTCGGGCTACCTCAGCCGGCTGCTGCGCTCGCTGGAAACAGCGGGTCTGGTGCGCACGCAACGTGCGGCCGCGGATGCACGCGTCCGCTGCGTGCGGCTGACGCGCAAGGGGCTGTCCGAATGGGCCGTGCTGGACCGGCGCTCGCGGGCGCTGGCGGCGGGCCTGCTTTCGCCGCTCGGCGACCGCCAGCAGGCCCGGCTGCTGGCCGCCATGGCCGAGGTCGAGCGCCTGCTGCGTGCTGCCGGCGTGACCGTCGAGCCCGCCGATCCGGCGGGCGCCGAGGCGCAGGCGTGCATCGCGGCCTATCTTGGCGAGCTGGACGCACGCTTCCCCGGCGGGTTCGATCCCGCCCGCAGCGTCAGCGCCGATCCGCGCGAACTGGTTCCGCCGGCCGGCGTGTTCCTGCTGGCGCGGACGGACGGCGAAGCCGTGGGGTGCGGTGGCCTCAAGCGGGTGCAGCGGGGCGTGGGCGAGATCAAGCGCATGTGGGTGGCGCCCGACGCTCGCGGGCTGGGCGTCGCCCAGCGCCTGCTCGAGGCGCTGGAGCAGCAGGCCGTGTCGATGGGCCTGCGCGAGGTGCAACTGGACACCAACCGCACGCTGGTCGAGGCGCGCGCGCTGTACCAGCGCAACGGCTATCGCGAGGTGCCGGCGTACAACGACAACCCCTATGCCGACCACTGGTTCCGCAAGCGCCTGCCGGGTGGCGGCCCCCCGGGGGGGCCAG
>JAEZQS010000015.1 GCA_023412995.1 Pseudomonadota bacterium | reverse complement strand
CGCGCGATGAGCGCGCCGACCGCCTTTTCCGCGGCGTGCTCGCCGCCGCCGCATGCGTCGTGCTGGCGGCCCTCGCCGGCACCGCCGTGGCGATGCTGCACGGCGGGAGCGAAGCCTTCGACGCGTTTGGCTGGGGCTTCCTGGTGTCGGCGCAGTGGGATCCTTCGAACCTGCGCTTCGGGGCGCTGGTGCCGGTGTGGGGCACGCTGGTCACGGCCACCATCGCGCTGCTGATCGCCGTGCCGGTGAGCTTCGGCATCGCCGTGTTCCTCACCGAGCTGGCGCCGCCGTGGCTGCGCGGACCGGTCGGCGCGGCGATCGAACTGCTGGCGGCAATCCCCTCGATCATCTACGGCATGTGGGGCCTGTTCGTGTTCGTGCCGGTGATGGGCCGCCACGTGACGCCGTGGCTCGACCAGCACCTTGGCGGGCTGCCGCTGCTGGGGCCGCTCTTCAGCGGGCCGCCACTCGGCATCGGCATGCTGACCGCGGGAATCGTGCTCGCGATCATGGTGATCCCCTTCATCTCCTCGGTGATGCGGGAGGTGTTCCTGTCGGTGTCGCCGGCGCTGCGCGAAGCGGCGCACGCGCTCGGCAGCACGACCTGGGAAGTGGCCTGGCACATCGTCCTGCCGCGCGCACGCACGGCGGTGGTGGGAGGCATCTTCCTCGGCCTCGGGCGCGCCCTCGGCGAAACGATGGCGGTGACCTTCGTGCTCGGCAACGCGCATCGCTTCACCACCTCGCTGCTGGAACCGGGCAATTCGATTGCCGCGACCATCGCCAATGAATTCACGGAAGCGGAGACCGACCTGCACCGCTCCTCGCTGCTGGCGCTCGGCTTCCTGCTCTTCGTCGTCACCTTCATCGTGCTGGCGGCGGCGCGGCTGATGCTCCGGCGCCTGCAGCGCGCGGAGGGGCACGCATGAACGCCGGCGCGCAACAGGCCACCGCACGCATCTACCGCCGGCGGCGCATCCGCAACGGCGTCGCGATGGTCCTGTGCACGCTGGCAGCGCTGTCCGGGCTGTTCTGGCTGGCCTGGATCCTCGGCACCACCGTCCAGCGGGGCATCGGCGCGATCGGGCCGCTGCTGTTCACCGAGCCGACCCCGGCACCGGGTTCGTCGGGAGGCCTCGGCAATGCCCTGCTCGGCAGCCTGCTGATGAACGCCGTGGCGATCCTCGCCGCCGCGCCGGTCGGCGTGGCCGCCGGCACCTGGCTGGCCGAGCTGGCGCGCCGGCGTCCGGCGGGAGAAGCACTGCGCTTCGTCAACGACATCCTGCTGTCGGCGCCCTCGATCGTGCTGGGGCTGTTCGTCTACACGCTGGTGGTGCGCCCGAGCGGGCACTTCTCCGGCTGGGCCGGGTCGCTGGCGCTCGCGCTGATCGTCCTCCCCGTGGTGGTGCGCACCACCGACGAGATGCTGCAGCTGGTGCCCGACACGATGCGCGAGGCCGCGCTCTCCCTCGGCGTGCCGCAATGGAAGGTCACGCTGCAGGTGCTGCATCGGGCGGCACTGCCGGGCATCGTCACCGGCGTCCTGCTGGCGCTCGCGCGCATCAGCGGCGAAACCGCGCCGCTCCTGTTCACCGCGCTCAACAACCAGTACTGGTCGCACGACATGGACGCCCCGATGGCCAGCGTCCCGGTGGTGGTGTTCCAGTTCGCGATGAGCCCCTACGCCGCCTGGCACGAGCTTGCCTGGGCCGGCGCCCTCGTCGTCACCGGGTTGGTTCTCCTGCTGGGCATCGCTGCCCGGCTTCTCGTTGCCTGCAAGAGGATCGCCCATGCGTGACCTGCTCGCCCCCGCGGCACTGGCCGTGCTGCCCGTCGCCGCGGCTTCCCGCGTGCCGCACACGGCCGCCAGCCCGGTCAAGATGTCGGCACGTGGACTCGACTTCCACTACGGCGCGACGCAGGCGCTGCGGGGCATCGACCTCGACCTGCCGGAGCGGCGCGTGACGGCGCTGATCGGCCCGTCCGGCTGCGGCAAGTCGACCTTGCTGCGCGTATTCAACCGGATCTATTCGCTGCAGCCGGGCGCGCGCGCCGAGGGCAAGGTGCTGCTGGACGGCGAGGACGTGCTCGACCCGCGCTACCCGCTCAACCGGCTGCGCAGCAAGGTCGGCATGGTGTTCCAGAAGCCGGTGCCGTTCCCGATGTCCATCCACGAGAACATCGCCTGGGGCATCCGCCACCACGAGCGGCTGTCGCGCGCGGACATGGACGGGCGGGTGGAGCAGGCGCTGCGCGACGCCGCCCTGTGGGACGAGGTGCGCGACAAGCTGCACGCCAGCGCGCTCGGCCTGTCCGGCGGGCAGCAGCAGCGCCTGTGCATCGCGCGTGCGATCGCGCTGCGCCCGGAAGTGCTCCTGCTCGACGAACCGACGTCGGCGCTGGACCCGATCGCCACCGGCCGCATCGAGCAGCTGATCGGCGAGCTGCGGCAACGCTTCACCATCGCCATCGTCACCCACAACATGCAGCAGGCGGCACGCGTTTCCGACTACACCGCCCTGCTCTACCTCGGCGAACTGGTCGAAGCAGGCGACACCGCCACCCTCTTCACCCGGCCAGCGTGCCAGCGCACCGAGGACTACATCACCGGCCGCTTCGGCTGATCCCACGCACCGGCAGAGGACACCGCATGGCCATCGCCCCGCACGACCACACCGACACCCGCTTCGACGCCGAACTGGCGCGGCTCGACGCCGACATCCAGCGCATGGGCAGCCTCGCCCTCGCGCAACTGGACGCGGCGCTGGCCGCCACGCTGGCGCGCGACAGCGAGGCCGCCACCCGCATCGTGCAGGACGACGCCGGCATCGATGCGATCGAGGACGCGATCGGCGAGGCCACGGTACGCCTGCTGGCCCTGCGCCAGCCGATGGCACGCGACCTGCGCGCCATCCTCGCGGCACTGCGGATCGCCGGCGCGATCGAGCGCATCGGCGACTACGCCGCCAACGTCGCCAAGCGTTCGCTGGTGCTCAACCGCACTGCGCCGGTGCATCTGGCAGGCTCGCTTCCGCCGCTCGGCGCGTTCGCCGCCGACCTCGTGGGCGAGGCGCTGGCGGCGCTGCGCGACCGCGACGTGGCGCGCGCCATCGCGGTCTGGAACCGCGACGAGGAACTCGACCAGCGCCACACCCGCCTCTTCCGCGAGCTGCTCACCTGGATGATGGAGGACCCCCGCACGATCTCCGCCTGCACCCACCTGCTGTTCATGGCGAAGAACATCGAGCGCATCGGCGACCACGCCACCGCGATCGCCGGCAACGTGCATTTCCTGGTGCTCGGCACGCATCCGCCGCCGCGACCGAAAGGCGGGTGACGCGACGCGGGCCGGCGCGGCGGGTGCGCATCCGGCCATGCGGGTCCGCTAGAAGCGGGGATTCATCAGCTGCTGCAGGAAGAACCCGGCCACGCGTGGTTCGAGCGCGAGGGTGAACAGCACGCCGAAGACCGCGCCCCACAGGTGCGCGCTGTGGTTGATGTGGTCGCTGCGGCGGCGATCCATCACGATGGTGTAGCCAAGGTAGAGCACCGCATAGACGATGGCCGGCAGCGGCACGAAGAACACCAGGATCAGCGCCCAAGGCTGCAGCAGGATGAAGGCGAACAGCACGGCCGACACGGCTCCCGAAGCACCCAGGCTCCGGTATTGCGCGTCATCGCGGTGGCGCAACCAGCTCGGCAGCGAGGAAACCACCAGCGCGGCGAGATAGAACAGCGCATAGCCGCTGTCGCCGATCATGCCCTCGAAGAAGCGCTCCATGAAACGCCCGAAGAAATAGAGCGTGATCATGTTGAAGGCGAGGTGCGCGAAATCGGCGTGCACGAAGCCGCAGGTGAGCAACCGCCAGTATTGGCGCCCGCGGGTCACGGCTGGCGGCCACAGCAGCAGGCGATCGACGAGGCCAGGACGCGAGAAGCCCGCCAGCGATACCGCCACGGTGATGGCAATCAGGATCAGGGTGACCGGCATGGGCTGTTCCGTGCGGCAGGACGCCTTGCATCATCCGACGCCATGCGCCGGCGCGACAACCGCGGCAGGCCGGATGCGCGTGGCCGCGTGACGGCGCGCGTGCGTCACGCGTGATTCCCCCGCCGTTCGCCGGACAAAAAAAACCCCGGGTGTCGCCACCCGGGGTTTTCAACGTGCGTGTGACGTCAGATCACCTGGACCTGGTCCGCCTGCATGCCCTTCTGGCCCTGCACGGCAACGAAGCTGACGCGCTGGCCTTCCTGCAACGACTTGAAGCCGGTGCCCTGGATCGCACGGAAATGCACGAACAGGTCGGGGCCGCTCTCGGGCGTGATGAAACCGAAGCCCTTGGCGTCATTGAACCACTTGACGGTACCGTTCTGTCGATTCGACATCTGAAACTCCTGGAAACGCATTGTTGACATCGCGATCGCGGAACATTCCGCGTCGAGACTGGGTTGCAGGGAGCTAGCGAGCCGAAACGATGGAGCGGATCCGCAGGGGATCTACCGCATCAAGGCCACGATTGACAGTGACCCCTAGCAAACACAGTGCGCGGACTATACGCATAATCGGGATTCAACGCTAACTTTGCGTTATACCGAACCTGAACGGCAGATCGCCGGACGCGACCATTGGTTTTGCCCCGGCAAGCGCGTGCCGGAGGTCAGGCACGCTTGGCCGGCGCCTTGCGAGGAGCGGCCGCCTTCTTCGCGGCGGGACGCGCCGCGGCGGTCCGGCCGGCCGGCCGCACGGCCTCGCCCTTGTGGTCCTGCACGGCGCCGTGCGGCCGCGAATTGCCGTAGCTGCGGATCGCAATCTTGCCCTTGCGGGTCTTGCGGTCGCCTCTGCCCATGGGAGTGCTCCTTCGTTCGATCTGGCGGGCGCGCAGGATAGCAGTCCACCGGGTGCACGCAAGGTTCGGAGCCCGCGTCCGCCCTTACCCGCCGCGGGCGCAGGGCCGCTCGCCGCAGCCCTGGTGGTCGATCTGCACCGTGGCGTGGGCGATGCCGAAACGCTCGCCCAGCACGCGCTGGACCGCCGCGATGGCGCGGTCGGTGTCGGTGCCGGCCTCGACCCGCGCATGCAGGGTGGCGAGGGAGGCGCCACCCGCCAGCTCCCATACGTGCACGTGGTGGACGTCGCACACGCCGATGCCGGCCTCGGCGAGCGCCGCCGCGACCACCTGCGACTCCACCCCGGCCGGCGCGCCCTCCAGCAGGATGTGGCCCGAGCGGCGCAGCAGGCGCCACGCACTGCGCAGCAGCAGCAGCGATACCAGCACCGAGATCGCCGGATCGGCGAAGCGCCAGTCCAGGTAGCGGATGGCCAGCGCCGCCGCCACCGCCCCCACCGATCCCAGCAGGTCGCCTAGTACATGCAGGCGTGCGCCGGCGAGGTTGATGTCCTCGTCGTGGTGCACGTGGAGCACGCGCAGCACCAGCACGTTGACGGCAAGGCCGAACAGCGCGACCACCAGCATGGTGCCGGACAGGATTGGCGCCGGGGCCAGCAGGCGCTGCGTCGCCTCGAACAGGATCCACGCCACGAGCACGAACTGCGCCAGCGCGTTGGTGTAGCCGACCAGCACCTCCAGGCGCGCATAGCCGAAGCGGCGGCGCGCGTCGGCCGGCCGGCGCGCGAAGTGCGCACCGGCCCACGCGAACAGCAGCGCCAGCGCGTCCACCAGCATGTGGCCGGCGTCCGCCAGCAGGGCCAACGAGCCGGAAATCCAGCCGCCCACGGCTTCCACCAGCAGCGTGCCCAGCGTCAGGACGAAAGCGAGCAGCAGGCGGCCTTCGTTGCGCCCAGCGTGCGTGTGCGCGCGGCCGTGGCCACCGTCGTCGCCATGAGCCTGCGGATGATCGTGCGCGCTCATCGCCGCGCTGCCCTCCTTGCCGTATCCCACCATAGGCAGCCGCGCCGCAGTTACACAATCACGCCCACGGCAGGGAGCCAGCCCCTAGCCCCTCGCCCCTGCACAGCCGCCATCCGCCGCATGCCCACGCGCGAGACGCAGGTTGGCGACGTGTGCGCCGGCCACCAGCAGCCCGCCCGTGACCACCAGCACCGCATGCAGCACGGGCTGCGCCGCGGCATCGGCCACCAGGCCCGCGCACATCAGCGAGAGGCCGGGCAGCACCAAGGCGAAGGCGCGCCAGCGGCGGTGATGGCGGAAACCGGCGGCGAGGGATCCCAGCGCCAGCACCGCCGCGCACGCGACGAAGGCGCGCTCGAATCCATGGCTGGCGAGGAAGCCGAGACCCAGCGCCGGGAGGATCGCCACCACCAGCGGCAAGGTGGCGCAATGGATCGCGCAGAGGAAAGAAGCCGTCGCACCCAGCCGGTCCAGCACGCGCGCCGGAGCAGCCGCTGTCGCACCGGCGCCGGGACGGCCGGGGACCAGCGTGGCAGGGGCTGTCGGGCTGGCGGGCTCCATGGCGTAATATTATAACGTTTCACCTCCACCCGACCTGAACCGCACCGCCGCCTCCAGGTGCCGTCTGCTGGCCGGAATCGCGCCGAAGGGCGCCCGTCTACAATCGCCTCATGCAGGATGAACCGGGCAGCCTCGCGCAGCAGCAACGCCACCACCGGCCGGCGGGGAAGCCAGGAAAGACGGGGTGCGGAACCCCATGCGGGCCCGCCGGTCAATACCGGCGCCACGCGCCTGCCCCACGCGTCCGTAGCCGGCCCGCCCCGCGCCGGGCCGCCGCGCACCGTTTCCGCATCCCCGGCTAATGCTTCCCCACGAGACAATCCATCGGCATTGGCGACAGCGCGCCCTCGGCGCCTGCGGCGTGCTGCTGGTGCTGCTGCTGGCCCTGGCCGGATGCCGGCGCGAGGAGGAACCGCGTCCCGCCGTCACGCCGCTGCTGCAGCCGCCACTGACGCCGCTGTTCGCCGACCTCGAGAAGCGCACTTTCGATTATTTCTGGGACACCGCGATGCCGGCGAGCGGGCTCATCCCGGACCGCTACCCTTACAGCGAACCCTTCTCCAGCATTGCCGCGATCGGGTTCGGCCTGACCGCCTACGGCATCGGCGTCGAGCGCGGCTACATCACCCGCGACGAGGCGGTCCGCCGCGTGCTGCTGACGCTGCATACCCTGGAAGGCCTGCCTCAGGGCTCGCGCGCCGAGGGGATGGCCGGCTACCACGGCTTCTTCTACCACTTCCTCGACCTCCACAGCGGTGCGCGCTACGCCGACTGGGTGGAGCTGTCCTCGGTGGACACGGCGCTGCTGATGGCGGGCGTCCTGTTCGTGCAGTCCTACTTCGACTGGGACACGCCCAATGAAAGCGAGATCCGCCGCGTTGCCGACACGCTCTACAAACGGGTGGAGTGGCCGTGGATGCAGGTGCGCCCGCCGCTCCTGTCGATGGGCTGGTATCCCGACCAGGGCTACCTGCCCTACGACTGGGAGGGATACAACGAGGGCATGCTGGTGTACATCCTCGCGCTCGGTTCCCCCACCCAGGGCATCGGCGCCGATGCGTGGACCGCCTGGACCAGCACCTACCCGCGCTCCTGGGGCACCTTCGAAGGCGAGGAATACCTCGGCTTCGGGCCGCAGTTCGGCCACCAGTACTCGCACGTGTGGATCGACTTCCGCGGCATCCGCGACGCCTACATGCGTGCGCACGGCTTCGACTACTTCGAGAACAGCCGCCGCGCGACCTATGCCCAGCGCGCCTACGCCATCGCCAACCCGATGGGCTGGAAGCTCTACGGCGAAAACGTGTGGGGCCTCACCGCCAGCGACGGCCCGCAGGGCGCCAACCTCGACTACGGCGGCAACCTGCGCGAATTCCGCCACTACTCGGCGCGTGGCGCGGGGCTGTCCGATGCCTTCGACGACGGCACCATCGCGCCGACCGCCGCGGCCGCCTCACTCCCGTTCGCGCCCGAGATCGTGATCCCGGCAGTGGAGGAGATGTACTCGCGCTATGGCCCGGAGATCTACGCGACCTACGGCTTCCTCGATTCCTTCAATCCCAGTTTCGACTACGACATCCCGCTCAAGACCGGGCACCTGGTCCCGGGTTTCGGCTGGGTCGCGAGCGACTACATCGGCATCGACCAGGGCCCGATCCTGGCCATGATCGAGAACTACCGGAGCGACTTCGTCTGGCGCGTCATGCGGCGCAATCCCTACATCCGCCGCGGGCTGCAGCGTGCCGGCTTCACCGGGGGCTGGCTGGAACAGCCGGTGGAGGCCCCGCCCCCGCCACGGCAGGCGACGCCGTGACGGATGCGCCGCTCACGGGGTGGCGCCGGGCAGTGCTCGCCCTGGCCTTCTTTGCCGGCGCATGCCTGCTGACTGCCTGTACCGGTGGCCGCGACGACGCGACGGTGGTGCGCTTCTGGACCATCGGCCACGAAGGCGAGGTGGTGCAGCCGCTGCTGCGCGAGTTCGAGCGCAGCCATCCCGGCATCCGGATCGACCTGCAGCAGCTGCCGCAAAGCGCCGCACACGCCAAACTCCTGACCGCCTTCGCCGGCGACGCGCTGCCCGACGTGGCGCAGCTGGGCAACACGTGGCTGGCCGAGTTCGCCGCGCTCGGCGCGCTGGCGCCGCTGCAGCAGCGCGTCGCGCAATCGCGCGTGGTCGATCCCGCGGACTACTTCGCCGGCGCCTGGGACGGCAACCGCCTCGGAGCCAACCTGGTCGGCGTGCCGTGGTACGTCGACACCCGCCTGCTCTTCTACCGCAAGGACCTGCTCGCCGCGGCCGGCTTCACCGCGCCGCCCCGCGACTGGGACGAGTGGCGCCGGCAGATGGCGGCGATCACGGCGCAGGGCGATTCAGGCCACTACGCGATCCTCCTGCCATTGAACGAGTACGAGCCGCTGCTCAACCTCGCCGTGCAGCAACCCGGTCCGCTGTTGCGCGACGGCGGCGGCCGGGGCAATTTCGCCAGTCCCGGCTTCCGAGCCGCCTTCGACTTCTACCTCGCCATGTTCCGCAATGGCTGGGCGCCGCCGATGAGCGAGACGCAGCTGTCCAGCGTCCCGCAGGAGTTCGCCAACGGCCTGTTCGCGTTCTACATCAGCGGGCCGTGGAACGTGGCGCAGTTCCAGCAGCGCCTGCCGCCCACCCTGCAGGACGACTGGGGCACGGCACCGCTGCCGGGTCCGGACGGGCCGGGCGCGGCGATTGGCGGCGGCAGCAGCCTGGTCCTGTTTGCCGGCTCGCCGCGCCAGCAGGCCGCGTGGCAGCTGGTCGAGTTCCTCTCCCGGCCCGACGTGCAGGTGCGTTTCCACGCACTCAGTGGCGACCTGCCGCCAAGGCGCACTGCGTGGGAGGCACCCTCGCTGAGTGAGGACCGTTACGCGCAGGCGTTCCGCGACCAGCTCGAACGCGTGGTGCCGGCACCCAAGGTGCCCGAATGGGAGCGCATCGCGCAGCAGATGCGGCTGGCGAGCGAACGCGTGGTGCGTGGCGGCCAGGACGAAGGCGCCGCACTTGCGCAGCTCGACGCGGAAGCCGACGCCATCCTCGCCAAGCGCCGCTGGCTGCTCGCGCGCGAGGCCGGCCGATGAGCGGCGAGCGCGCTGGCTGGCTGTTCGTCGCACCGGCCCTGCTGGTGATCGGCGCGTTCTTCCTGCTACCGGTGGCCGCCGCCTTCGCCCTCAGCCTCACCGACTTCGACATCTACGCGCTGGCCGACCTCCAGAACCTGCGCTTCGCGGGCCTCGACAACTACCTCGACATCCTGCGCACGCCACTGTTCTGGAAATCGCTCGGCAACACCCTCTACTTCGTCGGCGTGGGCGTGCCGCTGTCGATCGCGGTGTCGCTCGCGGCCGCGCTGCTGCTCGATTCCCGCCTGGCGCGCTGGCAGGGCTTCTTCCGCACGGCGCTGTTCGCGCCCGTGGTGACGACGGTCGTGGCGGTGGCGGTGATCTGGCGCTACCTGCTGCACACCCGCTACGGCCTCATCAACTATGCGCTGGGCCAGCTCGGCATCGGTCCGGTCGACTGGCTCGGGGATCCGCACTGGTCGATGCCCGCGATCATCCTGTTCGCGGTGTGGAAGAACTTCGGCTACAACATGGTGATCCTGCTGGCCGCGCTGCAGGCGATCCCGGGCGAACTGCGCGAAGCCGCGCGCATCGACGGCGCCAACGCCTGGCAGCAGCTGCGCCATGTCACGCTGCCGCTGCTGCGGCCGGCCCTGCTGCTGGTTGCGATCATCACCGTGTCGGGCTACTTCCAGCTCTTTGCCGAGCCTTACGTGATGACCCGCGGCGATCCGCTGCAGAGCACCGTCAGCGTGCTGTACTTCATGTACCAGGAAGGCTTCGAATGGTGGAGCCTCGGCCGCGCTTCGGCGATCGCGTTCCTGCTGTTCCTGCTGATCCTCGGGGCGACGGCCCTGCTGCTGCGCATCGGCAACCGCGGGGAGGCCGCATGAACGGACGCGGCGGCGTACTGGCGGTCAATGCCGCGCTCGTGCTCGCCGCGGCGCTGTCGCTGTTCCCGCTGCTGTGGATGCTGTCGGTGTCCTTCATGCAACCCGGGGCGTCCAGCACGTTCCCGCCGCCGCTGCTGCCGGCCGATCCCACGCTCGAGAGCTATCGCGCGCTGTTCGAGCGCGCCGGCATGGGTCGCTACCTCGCCAACAGCCTGGTGGTGGCGGGTGCCACCACCGCACTGTCGCTGGCATTCAACCTCGCCGCCGGCTATGCCTTCGCCAAGCTCCGCTTCGCCGGACGCGAGCGGCTGTTCCGCTGGCTGCTGGGGGCGCTGGTGATCCCTGCCCAGGTGGCGATGATCCCCCTCTTCCTGATGATGAAATGGCTGGGCCTCGTCAACAGCTACGGCGGCGTGATCGTGCCGGCACTGGCGGGCGTGTTCGGCATCTTCCTCGTGCGCCAGTACGCACGCTCGCTGCCGGACGAACTGCTCGAAGCGGCCCGCATCGACGGTGCCGGCGAGGCCCGCATCTTCACCACCATCGTGCTGCCGCTGCTGCGCCCGATCATCGCGACGCTGGCGATCTTCACCTTCCTCGCCAGCTGGAACGACTTCATGTGGCCGCTGATCGTGCTGGGCGACCAGGCCTGGCAGACGGCCCCGGTCGCACTGGCGGGCCTTTCCCGCGAGCACGTGCAGGACAACGAGCTGATGATGGCCGGCTCGGTCGTCACCACGCTGCCGGTGCTGGTGCTGTTCCTCGCCCTGCAGCGCCACTACATCCAGGGCCTGCTGCTGGGGAGCGTCAAGGGGTGAGGGCACGGCGCCAATCCCGAATCCCGAATCCCCAATCCCTGCTCAAGGCGACCAGTGCACCTCGAGGGGCGTTGCGCCGGTGTCGATAACGACGCGGACGGGCAGTTCGGTGGCTGGACCGTCGCCGAGCGCGCGTTCGAACAGCGCCCGCTTGTCCTCACCGCGCAGCAACAGCAGGCGCGTGAGTGGCGCGGCCAGCCCGGCCGGGGTGAGGCTGATGCGCCATGGCCATTCGCCCGCCGCCGGGCAGCCGTGTGCATCGACCAGCGCATAGGGCTCGCTGGAGGCGAGCACGTCGTCGAGGTTGGCAGCCCCGGGAAAGAGCGACGCCACGTGGCCATCGGGGCCCATGCCGAGCACGGCCAGCGCGCACAGGGGACCATCGTCCGCGGAAAACGCGGGCCAGCGCGCGTTGCAGGCAGCGACCGCGGTGGATGCCGCGGGGGCCATCTCGCGCAGCGGCAGGAAGGGAGCGGCTGCCGCCTGGCCCCGCAGCAGGTTCTCGCGCACGAGGCGCGCGTTGCTCCCGGCACTTTCGGCTGGCGCATCGCGCTCGTCGACCAGCGACACGGTGATGCGTTCCCAGTCGAGCGGGCGATCGGACAAGGCGCGGTAGACCGGCACGGGCGTGCTGCCGCCCGAGAGCAGCAGCCAGATTCGCGGCGATGCTGCGAGCGCCTCGCGCAGGTGGCGCTCGATCGCGATCACGACGGCGCTGGTCCATGCCGCCTCCCCTGCATGCGCTGTCCACTGCACCCGGCTGGCACGGTCACCCGCGCGGCGACCATCGGACGACGCGATCACGACGCCGCCCCTCGTGTCGCGGCGCCCGGCTGCAGCAGCGAACGGCCGCTGCGCGCGACGGCGAAGGCCGCCGCGCCCAAAAGCCCCGGATGGGGATGGGTCATGGCCATCACCGGCACGCGCGCCAGGCGGCTGGAAAATCGCCCCTTGTCCTCGAAACCGGCGCGGAAACCCGGCTGGCGCAGCCAGGGCAGCAGCGGTTGCACGAGGCCGCCGGCCAGGAACACCCCATCCCACGCGCCGAGCGCCAGCACGCTGTCGCCCGCGAACGCGCCGAGCACGCGGGCGAACAGGGCCACGGTGCGCCGGGACGCGGCGTCGCCCGCAGCAGCGCCTGCCGTGATGGACTCCGGCTCCAGGTCGCCACCTTCCTCGCCGTGGATTTCCGCCAGTGCGCGGTGCAGGTTGGCCAGCCCGCTGCCGCACAGCAGGCGTTCGTTGGAGACGCGGCCAAAGCGCGCGGCCAGCCGCATCCACACCGCGACCTGCAGGTCGTCGGCTGGCGCGAAGCCGGTGTGCCCGCCTTCGGTGTCGAGTGTCGAAGCCTCGCCATCGTGCAGCATCAGGGCACCGGCGCCGAGGCCGGTACCCGGTCCGAGCACCGCGAACACCTGTGACCCGTCCGCTCGCAACCGAGGCGCGCCGGCGCCGCCCAGCACCTCGCCATCGCCGTCGGCCAGCAGGCAGGCGGCGAGGCTCATGGCGGCGAAGTCGTTGACCAGTTGGAGCGACGCGAGGCCCAGTGCCTCCTGCACGGCGTCCTGCACGATGGTCCACGGGTGGTTGGTCATGCGCACCTGGCCATCCACCACGGGACCGGCAAAGGCGAACACCGCCTGGTAGCAACGCGCGCCACACTGCGCAAGGTAGCTTCGTGCGGCATCGGTGAAAGTGGGCCAGTCGTCGACCCGCTGAACGCGGATGCTGTCCTCGAGCAGCGGAACGGGTGCGGCCGGGTCGGCCAGCGCAAAGCGCACGTGGGTGCCGCCGACATCGGCGAGCAGCACGCGTGGATCGGCACCGGACGCCGTCATGGCTCCGCCAGTGCGCGCCCGTTGCTGGCGGCAATGCGCGCGTAGAGCCGGGCGCTGCCCTTGGGCGTGCGCGCCTGGGTGGCGAAATCCACGTGGACGATGCCGAAGCGCTTGCTGAAACCGAGCGACCACTCCAGGTTGTCGAGCAGCGACCAGGCCATGTAGCCGCGCACGTCGCAGCCCTGCGCGATGGCGCCGTGCAGCGCGCGCAGGTGCTTGCGCAGGTAATCCATGCGCAGCGGATCCTCCAGGGTGTCGCCCTCGGCCACGGGGGGATCGTAGAACGCCGACCCGTTTTCGGTGATGTAGACCGGCGGGTTGCCGTAGCGGTCGCGCAGCAGCTGCAGGCCGTCGACGAGCCCTTGCGGGAACACTTCCCAGCCGGTCTCGGTGTACGTCGCGCGCTGGCGCACGGCGGCAGCCCGCAGCGGAAGGGCGTGTTCGTCGTGGCGAGTCACGCTGCGCGTGTAGTAGTTGAAACCCACCCAGTCGATCGGCTGGCGGATGAGTTCGAAGTCGGCCGCCGGCCACGTCGGCCAGGCCTCGCCGAAGATCTCGTGCATCTCCTGCGGGTAGTGGCCGAGGAACACGGGGTCGAGGTACTGGCGATTCATGTAGGCATCCGCGCGCCGCGTCGCCGCGAGATCCTCCGGGCTGTCGCTGGCCGGGTACTTCGGCTCCAGGTTCACCACGATGCCGACCTGGTGGCGTCCTTCGGCACGGTAGGCCTGTACGGCGGCACCGTGCGCGCGCAGCAGGTGGTGCGAGGCGATCGGTGCCTCGAAGCGGTTGCGGTGTCCCGGGGCCAGCGCGCCGTGCAGGTAGCCGCCATCGCTCACCACCCACGGCTCGTTGATGGTCGCCCAGCGCTTCACGCGCCCGTCGAGGCGGCGGAACACGACGCTGGCGTAGTCGGCGAACCAGTGCGCGACGTCGGCATTGAGCCAGCCGCCGCGGTCGTCGAGCGCCGCGGGAAGGTCCCAGTGGTAGAGCGTCGCCAGCGGTTCGATGCCGTGCTCGAGCAGGCAGTCCACCAGCCGCTCGTAGAAGTCGAGTCCCGCCTGGTTGACGCGTCCGCGCCCTTCCGGCAGCACGCGCGCCCAGGCGATGCTGAAGCGGTAGGCGTTGAGGCCGAGGTCCTGCATCAGCCGCACGTCGTCGCGGTAGCGCCGGTAGTGGTCGCAGGCGACGTCGCCGGTATCGCCATCCACGACCATGCCGGGCGTGCGCACGAAGCGATGCCAGATGCTCGGGCCGGCGCCGTCGGCAAGGGGCGAGCCTTCCACCTGGTAGGCGGACGTGGCGCTGCCCCAGAGGAAGCCAGGCGGGAATTCGAAGGTGGGCATGGTGGTCGGACGAGGGCTGCGGGCGGAGCGCGCGAGCGGCCGGCGGGCAGCCTTGCGCCGGGATCCGGTGCCTCGCCGGAGCGGCTGGCGCGGCCGGAACGATTGCCTTTACAGTTCGAGGATAGCGGAAGCGCTGGCGGCGCGGCGCAGGAAACCTGCCGATGATGCCCCTCCATTCAGTCGCGAGTACGGCGCATTCGCGTACGTGCTCCGGTGCGGTGGCACGGAACCGCTGATGGCGACGCTCGGCCTCGATCGCCTGCGCAAGGTGTACGCGAACGGCCACGTCGGCGTCGCCGGGGCGACCTTCGACATCGCCGATGGCGAACTGCTGGTGCTGGTCGGGCCGTCCGGCTGCGGCAAGTCCACCCTGCTGCGGATGATCGCGGGGCTGGAATCGATCACGTCCGGAACGCTCCGCATCGGCGGGCGCGTGGTCAACACGCTGCCGCCGCGCGAGCGCGACATCGCGATGGTGTTCCAGAACTACGCGCTATACCCGCACATGACCGTCGCCGGCAATCTCGCCTTCGGCCTGCAGCTGCGCGGCACGCCGCGCGGGGAGATCCGTCGCCGCGTCGAGCAAGCTGCCGCGATGCTGGATCTCGGCGACCTGCTCGAGCGGCGTCCGGCGCAGCTCTCCGGCGGCCAGCGGCAGCGCGTCGCGCTGGGGCGCGCGCTGGTGCGCCAGCCGGCGGTGTTCCTGCTCGACGAGCCGCTTTCCAACCTCGATGCCCGGCTCCGCCTCGCCACCCGCATCCAGATCGCGCAGCTGCACCGGCGCCTTGGCACCACGATGGTGTACGTGACCCACGACCAGGTCGAAGCGATGACGCTCGGCCAGCGCATCGTCGTGATGGAAGCCGGGGAAATCCGCCAGATCGACGTGCCGATGGCGCTGTACCGGCGCCCTGCCAACGTGTTCGTCGCCGGCTTCATCGGCAGTCCGGCGATGAACCTGCTGCAGGGCAAAGTCGATGCGTCCGGTGCTGGCCTGGAGCTGGCGGGTGCGATGCTGCCCATCGCCGGAGCGCTTCCCGCCGCCGCGCCCGGAACGTCGCTCATCGCGGGCTTGCGGCCGGAGGACCTCGCCCTGCAAGGCACGGCGGGGACGGCCGGTCGCGCCACCCTCCGTGCGCGGCTCGAACTGGTCGAGCCCGTCGGCAACGAGACGTTCCTGCACCTGCGCTACGGCAGCGCGGCCCTGACCGCGCGTATTCCGCCGCAGGATGTGCCCACCCCGGGCAGCGACGTCACGCTCGCATTCCGTCCCGAACGGCTGCACCTCTTCGACGCGGCCTCGGGCGCGCGGCTAGGCTTGCTGGGGAACCTGGATCACGAAGCCGGGCAAGGTCACGGCTGAAGCCGGCCCTTGCGGGCAAGACACTGCCTTCGGCTCCGGAGCCCGTGAGAATTTCCCTTCACGGTGTGTCCGGTGTAGCCGGCGGGCAGTGTTTCAGTACTTCGCTCTGGCTCTTCTTCGTGTTCTTCGCGCTCTTCGTGGTTCAATCTTTCCGGCGGCTCCTGCAGGACTCCGCGGCTCAGTCCTTCACGCTCCCGCGGCAGTGGGCGCCCGCGCCCGGCGTGTTGAGCGGCGGGAC
>JAEZQS010000357.1 GCA_023412995.1 Pseudomonadota bacterium | reverse complement strand
ATTCCCCATTCCCCATTCCCCATTCCCGGATCAAAGCCATGGAAATCCGACCCATCCTTTCCGCCCTGATGCGCAGCAAGGTCTCGATGATCCTGATCGGGCTGCAGGTGGCGCTGACGCTGGCCATCGTGTGCAACGCGCTCTTCATCATCGGCCAGCGCATGGACCGCATGAACCGGCCGAGCGGCATGAACGAGGCCGACACCTTCCTCGTCGGCAGCAGCGGCTTCGGCCAGGGGTACGATGCGTTCGCGGTGACGAAATCCGACCTGGCGCTGATGCGCCAGATGCCGGGTGTCGCCGCCGCGGCGACCTCCAACTCCGCGCCGCTGACCAATGGCGGCTGGGGCTCGGGCATCAGCCTAAAGCCGCAGCAGAAGACCTCCACCGCGCAGTCGACGTTCTACATCGTCGATGCGGCGGGCATCGACGCCTTCGGCACGCAGCTGGTCGCCGGTCGCAACTTCAAGCCCGAGGAAATCACCGATCTCACGTTCGGCGACCGCTTGCAACCGCCATCGATCATCGTCACGCGGGCGCTGGCGGAGAAGCTGTTCCCGGGCGAGGACGCGCTCGGCAAGCAGGTGTACCTGGACGAAGGCCCGCCCACCAGCACCATCGTCGGCATCATCGACAAGCTGCAGCAGCCGTGGGTGGACAGCGACGACATCGAGTTCGCCACGCTGATTCCCGCCTACATGCCGTACGGCAACTACAGCCGCTACCTGGTGCGGGCCGAGCCCGGCCGCCGCGACGAGGTGATGAAGGCGGTCGAGCAGAAGCTGGCCGAAGCCAACCCCAGCCGCATCATCGGCAAGCTGCGCAGCATGGAACAGGTGCGGCGCGAGGCGTACGCGGGCGATCGCGCCATGACCATCATCCTCGGCGCCGTGATCTTCGCGCTGCTGGCGGTCACCGCGCTCGGCATCGTCGGCATGGCGAGCTTCTGGGTCGCGCAGCGCACGCGCCAGATCGGCACGCGCCGGGCGCTGGGCGCCACCCGCTTCGACATCCTGCGCTACTTCCAGACCGAGAACTTCCTCATCACGACGCTCGGCCTCGTGGTCGGCGGCATCCTCGCCTATGCGCTCAGCCTGTGGCTGATGCAGGCCTACCAGGCGCCACGCCTTCCCTGGTACTACGTGCCGATCGGCTTCGTCTGCCTGTGGGCGCTCGGCCAGCTCGCCGTCCTTGGTCCGGCGCTGCGTGCCTCGCGCGTGCCGCCGGCGGTGGCGACGCGCTCGGTCTGAGCGATTCCCCGGTTGCCGCGCCGCCGCCGTTGGCGGGTGGCGGCAACCGGATCCGGCGCCGGCGCGCTTGACGCCTGCGCGCGCGGCGCCAAAGATGCCGGCCATCGACTGCGCCGCTGCGTGTGCGGTGAAGCACGCCGCGGCGCGAAGGGCGCACGCTGCCACCCTGCAACCTTCTGGCGCCATGCCGCATCCCAGCGGCCATGCGCCGGACCGAAGCCAACCAGGAACCCATGCGCACGGTCCTCGTGATCGACGACAACCCGGCGGTCGGCACCGCCCTCGACCTGCTGTTCGGCCTGCGCGAGATCCGTACGCTGATCGCGCATTCACCCGCGGAAGGGCTGGCGCTGCTCGGCCGCGAAGAGGTCGACCTCGTGGTGCAGGACATGAACTTCTCCGCCGACACCACCTCCGGCGAGGAAGGCGTGGCGCTGTTCCGGGCGATCCGCGAAGGCCATGCGGACCTGCCGATCATCCTGCTGACCGCCTGGACGCACCTCGAAACCGCGGTGGAACTGGTCAAGGCCGGCGCGGCCGACTACCTCGCCAAGCCATGGGACGACCACAAGCTGCTGGCCGCGGTGGAAAACCTGCTGGAACTTTCCGAGGCCACGCGCGAGGTGTCGCGCCTGCGCGATGAGCGCCGCCGCCGCCGCAAGGCGCTCGATGACGCCTACGACCTGCGCGGCCTGGTGTTCGCCGCCACCGCCACCGAGCGGCTGGTGGAACTGGCCTGCCAGGTCGCGCGGGCGGATATCCCGGTCCTCATCACCGGTCCGAACGGCGCCGGCAAGGAGCGCATCGCGGAAATCATCCAGGCCAACTCCGCGGTGCGCGCCGGGCCGTTCGTGACGGTGAACTGCGGCGCGCTGCCGGGCGAGCTGATCGAGGCGGAACTGTTTGGTGCCGAAGCCGGTGCCTACACCGGCGCGCCGAACCGGGCCCGCGAGGGACGCTTCGAGGCGGCCGACGGCGGCACGCTGTTCCTCGACGAGATCGGCAACCTGCCGCTGGCCGGGCAGGCCAAGCTGCTGCGCGTGCTGGAGAGCGGCCAGTTCGAGCGGCTCGGTTCCAGCCGCACGCGCAAGGTCACCGTGCGCGTGATCAGCGCCACCAACGCCGACATCACCGCGATGGTGCGCGACGGGCGCTTCCGCGAGGACCTCTACTACCGCCTCAACGTCATCGAGTTGAGGCTGCCGCCACTGGCCGAACGGAGCGACGACATCCTGCCGCTGGCCGAGCACTTCCTCGGCGGTGCCGCGGTGCTGGACGAGAGCGCGCGCGGGACGCTGCGCGCCCATCCCTGGCCCGGCAACGTGCGCGAACTCAAGAACGCCATCCAGCGTGCGGCGCTGCTGTGCCAGGGCGGCGTCATCACCGCGCGCGACCTCGGCCTCGCCCCCGTGCGCGCCAGCGGCGGGCGTCCCGGCAGCGACGCCGAACCCGACCGCGCCGCGATCGAGACCGCGCTGCGCAATGCCCGCGGCGTCATCAGCCAGGCCGCCGCCGACCTCGGCCTCTCGCGCCAGGCGCTGTACCGGCGCATGGAGAAGATGGGCGTAGGGGCCGGGAATCGGGAATAGGGAATCGGGAATGGCTTGAGCGGGCGGGCAGCCGGTGTCCGGGCCGGCGAAGCACACGAGGGTTGCTGCCGTGGGAGGGACTTCAGTCCCGATGCTTTCCCCCGGCCGCATCGTCAGGACGGCAGGCAATGGCGCGAGCACGAGTGGCCGCGCATGGCATGCTTGTGGAATCTCCAAATCCCACTCCCCAATCCGTCTCGCCAATGCGCCTTGTCTCGCTGGAAGGAAAACTGGCTGCCGCGCTGGGCGTGGCGTCTGTGGCGGCTGCGATGCTGGCGGCGTTTGCCGCCACCTGGCTGGATTCCGCCTGGCTGGGCGCGATGCTGGCGGTCGCCTTGCTGGTGGTGCCGGCGCTGGTATTCGCGCGCACGCTGGCGCGGCCGGTGGCGAGCCTGATCCGCGCGCTGTCGGGGAGCGTGGTGGCGTTCCGCGACGGCGATTTCAGTTTCTCGATCGGCGCCCGCCGTCGCGACGAGGTGGGCGAACTGGTCGCCGCGCACAACGAGCTTGGCCGCGTGCTGCGCGAGGAACGCCAGCACCTGTTCCAGCGCGAGCTGCTGCTGGACACCGTCGTGCAGAACACGCCCACCGCACTGGTGCTGGTGGAGCCCGGTGGCCACGTGGTGTACGCCAACCTCGCGGCACGCCAGCTCCTCAACGGCGGTCGCCCGCTCACGGGAGAGTCTTTCGACGCCCTCGTCGCCAACGCGCCGGCGCCGCTGGCGCGCGCCATTGCCAGCGGGCATGACAGCCTTTTCAGCGTGCCGCTGGAGCAGGAGGAGGAAACCTTCCACCTGTCGCGGCGCACCTTCAAGCTGCAGGGCAGGGCGCACCAGCTGTTCCAGCTGAAGCGGCTGACGCGCGAACTCGCGCGCCAGGAAGTGGCGACATGGAAGAAGGTCATCCGCGTAATCAGCCACGAGATCAACAACTCGCTGGGCCCGATGCGCTCGCTCGCCCATACCGGTCGCGAGCTGGCGCGGCTGGGCGACGTGCAGCGCCTGGGTACCGTGTTCGACACGGTCGAGGAGCGCACCCGACACCTCGAGGGCTTCATCCAGGGCTACGCGCAGTTCGCGCGGCTGCCGCTGCCGCAGCCGGTGCAGGTGCCGTGGAAACCGCTGTGCGAGGCGCTGTCGCGGCACTATGCGTTCCGCCTCGCCGGCCCGCTGCCAGCGGCGCCGGGCTGGTTCGACCGCGCGCAGGTGGAGCAGGTGCTGATCAACCTGCTGAAGAACGCGCACGAGTCCGGTGGTCCGGTGGAAGAAGTCGAGATGGCGATTGCCGCCACGCCGCGCGACACGCGCATCGAAGTGCTCGACCGCGGCAGCGGGATGAGCGACACGGTGCTCGCCAACGCCCTGCTGCCGTTCTATTCCACCAAGCGCGCCGGCACCGGGCTGGGCCTGGCACTGACGCGCGAGATTGCCGAGGCCCACGGTGGCCGCGTGCTGCTGGCCAACCGCGAAGGTGGCGGGCTGGCGGTCACGCTGGTGCTGCCCCCGCCGCCGGTACCGGCGGCTGCCGCGTAAGCCGGCGGACGCCTCTCAGGCGGCTTCCCGCCGCCTATACTGGCGACCTCTTCCGGGGAAACGGGTGCGCCATGGGTTTCTACCTGCCGATCATCATCGTCATCGTGGCGGTGATCCTCTTGTCCAAGCTGGTGCGCATCGTGCCGCAGGGCTACGAGTGGACCGTCGAGCGCTGGGGCAAGTACACCCATACGCTCACGCCCGGGTTCCACCTGCTGATTCCGGTGATGCAGAACGTCGGGCGCAAGATGAACATGATGGAGCAGGTGCTGGACGTGCCCTCGCAGGACGTCATCACCAAGGACAACGCCGTGGTGAAGGTGGACGGCGTGGTGTTCTACCAGCTGCTCGACGCCGCCAAGGCCGCCTACGAGGTCGCCAACCTCGAGAACGCCATCATCAACCTGGTGATGACCAACATCCGCACGGTGCTCGGTTCGCTCGACCTCGACGAGTCGCTGTCCAAGCGCGACCAGATCAACGCGGCCCTCTTGAAGGTGGTGGACGAGGCGACCCACCCGTGGGGGCTCAAGGTCACCCGCATCGAGCTCAAGGACATCCAGCCGCCGCGCGACCTGGTCGATTCGATGGCGCGGCAGATGAAGGCCGAGCGCGAGAAGCGCGCCAACATCCTCGAGGCGGAGGGCTTCCGCCAGGCGGCCATCCTCAAGGCCGAAGGCGAGAAGCAGTCGGTGATCCTCGCTGCCGAAGGCCAGAAGGAAGCGGCCTTCCGCGAGGCCGAGGCACGCGAGCGCCTCGCCGCCGCGGAAGCGAAGGCCACCGACATGGTTTCCGCCGCCATCGCGGGCGGCAACGTCAACGCCCTCAACTACTTCGTTGCCAACAAGTACGTCGAGGCGCTGAAGGCGATGGCCGACTCCCCGAACCAGAAGATGCTGCTGCTGCCGATCGAGGCCACCGGCGTGATCGGTTCGCTGGCGGGCATCGCCGAGATCGCCCGCTCCGCGCTCAGCGACCAGGCCGCCACCACGCGCGTGCCGCCACCGCCACGGGGACCGGCGCCGCCGCCGGTCCCGCGCTGATCGGGGGACGATCACGGCCATGGAATCGCTCATCGACAACTACGGCTGGTGGCTGCTGGCGCTGGTGCTGATCGGCTCGGAAATGATCGCTCCGGGCTATTTCCTGCTGTGGATCGGCATTGCCGCCGCCCTCATGGGCATCGTCACGTACGCGTTGCCTTCGCTCCCCGTGCTGGCGCAGGCCGTGGTGTTCGCGCTGTTCTCGATCGGCACCTGCCTGCTGTACTGGAAGTTCATCCGGCCGCACGCCGAGCAGCGCAACGACCAGCCGCTCCTGAACCGCCGCGCCGCGCAGCTCGTCGGCCAGCGCTTCGTGCTGTCCGAGCCGATCGTCAACGGCCGTGGCAAGGTACGCGTGGGCGATGGCGCCTGGCTCGCCGAAGGGCCCGACCTGCCGAGCGGCAGCGAGGTGGAAGTGGTGGCGGTGGATGGCACGGCGCTGCGCGTGCGTGCGGTGGGGCCGGCCTAGCGGCGAGCAGCGCGGGACGCGGCATGGCCATTCCCCATTCACCGCCCGAAGTCCGATAATGGCGGGCCTCGCACCCGGTCGGCACGCCATGACGCAGAAGACGGTCCTCAACGATACCCATCGCGCGCTGGGCGCGCGGATGGTCGACTTCGGCGGCTGGGACATGCCGATCAACTACGGCTCGCAGATCGACGAGCACCACGCCGTCCGGCGCGAGGCGGGCATGTTCGATGTCTCGCACATGACCGTCGTCGACCTGCACGGCGCGCGCTGCCGCGAGTTCCTGCGCCACCTGCTCGCCAACGACATCGGCAAGCTGAAGGTGCGCGGCAAGGCGCTTTATTCGTGCATGCTGGACGAGCAGGGCGGGGTGATCGACGACCTCATCACCTACTACCTCGGCGAGGATTTCTTCCGCCTGGTGGTGAATGCGTCCACGCGCGACAAGGACATCGCGTGGATCACCCGCCAGGCGGCACCGTTCGGCGTCGAGGTCCGCGAGCGCCCGGACTTCGCGATGATCGCGGTGCAGGGACCGAAGGCGCGCGACAAGGTGCTCGACCTCCTCGACGGCGACGCCCGCGCGCGGGTGGCGAAGCTCGGCAAGTTCATGGCCGCCGATGCGATCGGCCCCGACGGGATGGCGCTCTTCGTCGCGCGCACCGGCTACACCGGCGAGGACGGCTTCGAGGTGATGGTCGATGCCGCGCACGCGGTGGCATTGTGGAACCGCCTGCGCGATGCCGGCGTCGTCCCGGCGGGGCTCGGCGCGCGCGACACGCTGCGCCTGGAAGCGGGCATGAACCTCTACGGCCAGGACATGGACGAGACGGTCAGTCCGTGGGAAGCCAACCTCGGCTGGACCGTCTCGCTCGACGAGGGCCGCGACTTCATCGGCCGCACTGCGCTCGAGGCGCAGAAGGCGCGCGGTGACCATCGCGTGATGGTGGGTCTGGTGATGGACGACAAGGGCGTGCTGCGCCACGGCCAGCGGGTGGTGACGCCGCAGGGCGAGGGCGAGATCCTCTCCGGCAGCTTCTCCCCGACGCTCGGCAAGTCGATCGCCTTCGCCCGCGTGCCGGCCGGTGCCGGCGGCACCCTGCAGGCGGACATCCGCGGCAAGCTGGTGCCGGTGCGGGTGGTGCGCTACCCGTTCGTGCGCGAGGGCAAGCCCTGCGAGGGCGTCTGAAACGGGCGGCGCCGGCCGCTGCCGACGAGCCCGCCGGCGCGGCATGGCCTTCGCCCCCATCCTGCTAGAATCCGTCCGCGGTCGACATCCCAAGGAACCGAGCCATGCAAGAGATCCCCGGCGATCTGAAGTTCATGAAGTCCCACGAATGGGCACGGGTCGAGGACGAGGGCACCGTGACGGTCGGCATTTCCGACCACGCGCAAGGCTTGCTCGGCGACCTGGTGTACGTCGAGCTGCCGTCCGTCGGCGACACGGTGAAGGCGGGCAACGCCTGTGCGGTGGTCGAATCGGTGAAGGCGGCGTCGGATGTCTATGCACCGGTTTCCGGCGAAGTGGTCGCCGTCAACGAGTCGCTGCCGGACAAGCCCGAAACCATCAACGAAGACGCCTACGGCGATGGCTGGATCCTCGTGATCCGCCCCGACAACCTCGCCGAGGAACAGGAAGAGCTGCTCGATCCCGACGCCTACGCCGAGCTGATCGAGGGCGAGGAGCACTGACGGAGCCGGGAATGGGGAATGGGGAATCGGGAATCGGTCGAGCACCGGTCCCGCTTCGCCAGCGTTCCCGTTCCGACGAGCCCGCCTGGTTTCGGCGCCGCGCGCGCTGATCCGCTTTGCCATTCCCCATTCTCCATTCCCCATTCCCTGCCCCAATGCCCTTCATCCCCCATTCCGAAGCCGACGTACGCGAGATGCTGGCGGCGATCGGTGTCGCCCGCATCGAGGATCTGTTCGACGAGATCCCCGCGGCACTGAAGATCGACTCGCTCGCCAACGTGCCGCCCGGACTGTCGGAGAGGGAGGTCACGCGGCTGATGAAGGCGCGTGCGGAACAGGACGGCACGCCGCTCAACTTCGCCGGCGCCGGTGCCTACGAGCACCACATCCCCGCGGCGGTGTGGGCGATCGTGTCGCGGGGCGAGTTCTATTCCGCCTACACGCCCTACCAGGCGGAGGCGAGCCAGGGCACGCTGCAGCTGATCTACGAATACCAGAGCATGATGACGCGGCTGACCGGCATGGACGTCAGCAACGCCTCCATGTACGACGGCGCCACCGCGCTGGCCGAAGCCGTGCTGATGGCCGAACGCTGCCTGCGCAAGGGCCCGCGGCGCGTGCTGGTGCCGCGCAGCGTGCATCCGGCCTACCGCAAGACGCTGCAGACGATCGTCGCGCTGCAGGACATCGAAGTGGTCGAGGTCGATTTCAGCCATGAGGGCGACACCGCCGGGGGCATCTCGCCCGAAGCGCTGGCGGCGCAGGACCACGGCCCGTTCACCGCGCTGGCCATCCCGCAACCCAACTTCTTCGGTGCGCTGGAGGAAGTGGATGCCCTCACCGACTGGGCGCATGCCCACGGCGCGCTCGTCATCGCGGTGGTGAACCCGCTGTCGCTGGCGGTGCTGAAGCCGCCGGGTGAGTGGGGCAGCGCGGCATCGGGCCGCCAGGGCGCCGACATCGCCTGTGGCGATGGCCAGCCGCTCGGCGTGCCGCTGTCGTCCGGCGGACCCTATTTCGGCGTCCTCGCCTGCAAGCAGGAATACGTGCGCCAGCTGCCCGGGCGCATCGTCGGCCGCACCACCGACGTCGATGGCCGGGAAGGATTCGCCCTGACGCTGCAGGCGCGCGAGCAGCACATCCGCCGTGCCAAGGCGACCTCGAACATCTGCACCAACCAGGGACTTCTGGTGACGGCCGCCACCATCACGATGGCGATGCTCGGCCCCGAAGGCGTGCGACGCGCCGCGGCCAACAGCATGGCCAATGCACGCGCGCTGCGTGACGCGTTGCTGTCGATCCCCGGCGTGCGCGAGCTGTTCCCGCGTCCGTTCTTCCATGAGTTCGCGCTCTCGCTGCCGCGGCCGGCGACCGATGTCGTCGAAGCGCTCGCACGCGAAGGCATCGTCGCCGGCGTCGCCCTCGGTGAGGATTATCCGGAGCTCGGCGACGCGTTGCTGGTCTGCGTGACCGAGACGAAGACCCCCGCCGACCTCGATCTCTACGTCGCCGCGATGGGGCGTGCGCTGGCCTGAGCCGGCGTCGAGCGCTCCTTCCGTTCACCCGCTGTTTGGCCACGCCGCGCGCTTCGCGCGGCATCGTCGTGCGCGCATCGCAGGCGCCATCCGTGCACTGCATGCGGCAACGCGCGATGCACGCGCAGGATCCGGGGCAAGGCGCTTGCAGCGGACAAATGCGGCTTTTCCCCGCGCTGCGGCGCATTTTCCGCGCGCCAGGCCTTTTTCCAGCGCCATTGCATAAAGGATGTCCAGACGTCTGGACGGCCAAATGGAACGAGGTCGTGGACCCCGCCGGGAAGGTCCTCTTCGTGCCATCCGGAGCGCCTCGAAGGGCCTTCGGGAACTGCTTGTTTCACCTTAGAAATTTGTTGACACGCGCACGCGACAGTAATAGCTTCTGCGCCGGCATGGCAACAGAATGAAAGGAAACATGACGGCAGTTCGTTTCATCGACCCGTACATAGAACACGGCGACAAAGCCGGGGCGGTGAAGAAGATCACGGTGTCCGTTCCTTTCCATATCCTCAAGCTGCTTTCGGACGAACGGACTCGCCGCCAGGTCAACGACCTGCGCCACGCCACCAACAGCGATCTGCTGTGCGAAGCGTTCCTTCATGCTTTTACTGGGCAATCACTGCCAACTGACGAGGAGCTTAGACGCGATATGGCTACCACGAAGAAGACTGCTGCAAAGAAGAAACCCGCCGCCAAGAAGGCGGCCAAGAAGTCGACGGCGAAGAAGACCACCGCGAAGCGGACCAGTGCAGGCGCCAAGACGGCGACCCCGCGCAAGAGCAGCGCCGCGAAGAAGCCGGCTGCCAAGAAGGCAACCCGCAAGACGACCGCGAAGAAGACCACTGCCAAGAAGACCAGCGCCCGCAAGTCCCGCTGAGGCTTGCACTGCAATCGGCCACGTGCCGATGAACCGCAGCCGGGTCGCCACGCCTTGTGGCGCCCGGCCGCACCGGCAACACCGCATGACCCGGCTGCGCAGGAACCACCCCGCAGCCCGATGACGGATTACTCTCCCTGCGGATAGCCCAGCGCAGGGAGAGAATTTCCGCCTCCCCCGCACGATGACGGCCCGACGACCGGGTCCGCTGCTCCCAGGCGTTTTCGAATTCGACGCGACCGGCGCGTGGCTTGGGCTGTCCCGTCCCGCGACCAGCATGCCGTCTGGATTTCTTCACGGGCGTCGCACGGCCCGCGCGAGCACGGGCGCAACGCGTGCCGGGTGGCGAGCGTGCGAGTGGAGGCCGTCTATCCGTCAGGCCTGCTCTGACAGCAACGTGGCCAGCGTGGCGCCTTCCGGCAGGCGGCTGGCAATGATCTTGGCGCAGCTCATCAGCGGCACCGCGATCAGCAGGCCGGCCACGCCCCACGTCCAGCCGAGCACGACCAGCGAAAGGAACACCATCACCGGATCGAGCGCGAGGCGGCGCCCGACCAGGTGCGGCGTGATGATCTGCCCCTCGATCAGGTGCAGGAAGAGGAACGCCGCCGGCGCCGCGAGCGCGTCGATCGCGGAACTGAATTCGGCGAAGCCGGCCACCAGCAATGCAGCGGCGGTCAGCAGCGGGCCAATGAACGGCGCGTAGTTCAGCACCGCCGCGACGCCACCCCAGAGGAGCGGATCGGGCATGTGCAACAGGTGCAGCGCGGCGGCGGTGGCGAGTCCCAGCCCCGCGTTGATCAGCGTGATGGTGATCATGTAGAGCGACAGTTCGTGCTGCGCCTGGCGCGTCGCCAGCACGATCTCGCGCTTGGCGCGCAGATGCGGCGCGAGGGTGACGAACTTGCGCAGCAGGGCATCGCCGTGCAGCAGGAAGAGGAACATCAGGAACACCGTGATGGTGATGCCTGCCAGCAGCACCGGGGCGGTTTCCAGGACTTTCGCCACTACCCCCTGCGAGGCATCGACCACGCGGATCGAGCGCGTTCCCTCGACGTCGGTCAGCTTGCCGAGTTCGCGCGTCGCTTCGGTGGCCGCCTGCAGCGGTCGCCGCAGTTCGCGCATCGTCGATTGCATGTGCGCCAGCGCCCGCGGCGCGCGCGCGACCCATTCGCGTGCCGGAGTGGCCAATGCGGTGAACACGCCGGCGACCAGCGCGATGGTGAAGGCCACCGCGGCCAGCGAGCCGATGACGCGCGGCACGTGCCAGCGCTCGAGCAGGCGCACCGCGGGGGCGAAGATGAGGCCGAGCAGGATCGCCACCAGGATCGGCACGATCACCGCCTCCGCGATCGCGCAGGTGTAGGCCACCGCGAGCACCACCAGTACCCCGAGCAGCCGGACCCGCGCATGGCGCGTGCCGGAGCGGGAGAGCGCCGGCTCGGGCTCGGGTTCGGTTGTGATCGCGGGCGCGGGCGCGGATGCCGCGGCGGGAACCGCCGTGGCGCGCAACGGTGGCGCCGGACTGTCGCCGCCGTCCAGCGGTTCGGCGCTCATGTGCCGGTGTCGGT
>JAEZQS010000214.1 GCA_023412995.1 Pseudomonadota bacterium | reverse complement strand
CCCTAGCCCCTAGCCCCTACCCCCTTCAATGCGCCCGCGCATGCCCGTTGCCGCCGTTGCCCATCAGGCGGTCGGTCCAGGCGATGCCGATCGCCGAAATGATGAAGACGCAGTGGATCAGGGTCTGCCACATCACGCCCTCGCGGGTGAGGGTGGTGCAGGTGCGCGCCTTGCCGACCACCACTTCGTCGGCGAGCTGCGCCAGCAGTTCGGGCGAGCAGAACGGCAGGCCGCCGATGGCGCCGACCTCGATGAAGCTCTTCAGCAGGTGGATCGAGCTGATGCCGATGATGGCCATCGCGAGCTTGACCTTCAGCACCGAGGCATTGACGTGGCTGAGCCACTCCGGCTGGTCGGGGTGACCCTCCAGGCGCAGGCGCGAGACGAACGTCTCGTAGCCGCCGACGATCACCATGATGAGGAGGTTGGAGATCATCACGACGTCGATCAGCCCCAGCACGATCAGCATGATGGCCTGCTCGCTGAGGAGCAGCGCGTCGTGCAGCAGGTGCCAGAGTTCCTTGACGAAGAGGATGACGTAGACGCCCTGCGCGACGATCAGGCCGAGGTAGAGCGGAAGCTGTAGCCAGCGGGCGGAGAAGATGAGCGCAGGCAGGGGCAGCAGGGCGGGATTGCGTGGCATGCAGTCGGTCGGTTCAGGATGGGCATCGGATTCTAGCGGGGTTGCCGCGCACGAGGCGCGGCCCATCCGCAGGTCCGGCGAGGACGACATGACCGAACGACACGGCGGGCTCGCCCGCACCGCGCGCATCGTGCGGTTCCTCCTCAAGTACCGCAACGCGGGCATTTTCAGCGGTCTCGATCTCGATGCCGCGGCCGCATCCGCCGCCGAAGCGCCGCCGCCCGAAGGCCGGCCGGAGGAATTCGCGGCCGACCTCGAGGCTCTCGGCCCGACGTTCGTGAAGATCGGCCAGGCGCTCTCCACGCGTGCCGACATGGTGCCGCCGGCGTACCTGGCGGCGCTCGAGCACATGCAGGACCAGGTGGCGCCGCTGCCGTTCGAAGCCGTGCGCGAGGTGGTGGAGGCGGAGCTTGGCGTGCGCATCGGCAAGGCGTTCGCGAGCTTCGAGGAAACGCCGCTGGGGTGCGCCTCGCTGGCGCAGGTGCATCGCGCCACCCTGCGCGATGGCCGCGCGGTCGCGGTGAAGGTGCAGCGCCCCGGGGCGCTGGAACAGGTCAACGCCGACCTAGATGCGCTGGCCGGCATCGCCGCGCGCGTCGACGCCAGCACGCGCATCGGGCGGCGGGTGCGCTTCAGCGACTGGGTGCACGAGTTGCGCCGCACGCTGCTGGCGGAACTGGATTTCCGGCTCGAGGCGGAAAACCTGGTGCGCTTCCGCGAGCACCTCGCCGCCTACCCCGAGCTGCTGGTGCCGGCGCCGGTGTGGAGCCTGACCGGCATGCGCGTCCTTACCATGGACCTCATCGGCGGCACCAAGGTGACCTCGCTCGGCGGCCTGCGCCGCACCGAGCAGTCCTTTGGCGGCCTCGCCGCGGCGCTGATGCGCGCCTACCTCGACCAGGCGTTCGTGCACGGCGAGATGCATGCCGACCCGCACCCGGGCAACCTGCTGGTGACCGACGACGGGCGCCTGGCGATCTTCGACCTCGGCATGGTGGCGCACCTGCCGCCGAAACGGCGCGACCAGCTCCTGAAGCTGCTGCTCGCCGCGGTGGACGGGCGCGGCGAGGACGTCGCCCGCGAGGGCGTCGCGATGGGTACCCGGCTGGAGGATTTCGACGAGGAGCGCTACCTGCGCGAAGTGGGCCAGCTGGTGGCGGCCTACGCGGCGCATTCCGGCCAGCGCACCATGTCGGAGGGGCGCCTGGTGCTCGACCTCACCCGCATCGGGACGGCCTGCGACCTGCGCCTGCCGCCGGAACTCAACCTGCTCGGCAAGACGCTGCTCAACCTAGAGGGCGTCTGCAGTGCGCTCGATCCCGCACTGGACGTCAAGGAGGTGGTGGAGGACCACCTGCAGAGCGTCATGCGCGGCCGGCTGCGGCGGGTGTTCTCGCCGGCGGGACTGGCCGGCGACCTGATCGAGCTGCAGTCGCTGGTGCGCGAGGCGCCGCGCAAGTTCGGCGACGTGCTGTCGCTGCTGGCGGAAAACCGCATGCAGCTGCGCGTGACCGGATTGCAGGAATCGCACCTGATGGAAAACCTGCAGAAGATCGCCAACCGCATCGCCACCGGGCTGATCGTGGCGGCGCTGCTGGTCTCCTCGGCGCTGCTGATGCGGGTGGGGACCGGCGCGCGGCTGTTCGGCTACCCGGTGCTCGCGATGGTGCTGTTCCTCGTCGCGGCGGCACTGGGGCTCGGCATCGTGGCGAGCGCCCTCCTGAGCGACCGCCGCGCGCGCCCGCGCGAGGAACGCGGGCCGCGCTAGGCGGGGGGAGCGCCGGTGGGCGGGCTGCGCGGGTCGCGGTAGAGGATTTCGGCGGGTTGGAACAGGATCCAGGAGGTCGCGATGTACTTGTCCGCGCCGGTGGGGCGGTTGCCGCGGTGGGTGTGGGTGAAGCCCGCCGGCGCGATCAGCAGCGAGCCCGTCCGCGGCGCGATGCGGCGCTCCTGGTAGAGGAACTCGGTCTCGCCCGCGCCGAAGCCCTCGTTGAGGTACACCGTCCACAGCAGCACGCGGTGCAGGTTGTCGTGCGTCTCGCGCTTGGGCGAGATCTCGCTGTGCCAGTAGGGATAGCCGCCGACATCGGCGATGTAGCGCTGGATGTTGATGTCGCCGGGCCGGAACAGCTGCACCAGCAGGTTCTGCAGGGCAGCATCGTCCATTGCCCGCACGTCGTCGACGCCGACCGTGTCCAGCCGGCCGCTCTTCGGGTCGGACTTGCTGAGGGCCAGCGGCGCCAGCGCGAGGTAGGTGTACTTGCGCACGTAGGCGATCAGGCCACGCATCACCACGGTGTTGAGGATGTTCGCGCCCTGCTGCCACTCGGGGTGGCGGCTGATGCACAGGTCCCAGCTGTCCTTGAGCTGCGGGTTGACCCCGCCACCGGTCGCGCCGCGGGCGATCTTGTCGCTGGCGCCGTAGGCGGCGACCAGCTCGGCGCAGACGCGGGCGTCGAGCGCGTTCTCGTAGACCTCGATGAAATCGTGCTGGAGCATGGCAATTCGTCGGGATGGCCCGGTTCAGCCACGCATGCGGACCATGCGCGCCTCACCCGGAGCAGGAGGGACCGATGTCCTCGTTTGGAATCTATCTCATCGGCATGGTCGTGCTGATCGGCGGACTGGCCTGGGGCGCGTGGCTTGCGCACGTGCCGCAGCAATGGATCCTCGTCGGCGTCGTGGTGCTGCTCGGCCTCGGCATCCTCGGCGCGGTCAAGCGAACGCGCCGGCGCGATCCGCCGGAGGCGTGATTCCCGCCGCCTCGCGGTGGTAGGCGGTCACGCGTTCCACTTCCTCGCGCGAGCCGAGGAACACCGGCACGCGCTGGTGCAGGCGCGTCGGCGCGATGTCCAGGATGCGGCCGTGGCCGTCGGTCGCCGCGCCGCCGGCCTGCTCGACGATCAGCGCCATCGGGTTCGCCTCGTACATCAGGCGCAGCTTGCCGGGCGAAGCCGGATCGCGGTTGTCGCGCGGGTAGATGAAGACGCCGCCGCGGGTCAGGATGCGGTGCACGTCGGCCACCATCGAGGCGACCCAGCGCATGTTGAAGTCGCGCCCGCGCGGGCCCGTGCGCCCGGCCAGCAGTTCCTCGATGTAGCGGCGCATCGGCGGTTCCCAGTGGCGCATGTTGGACATGTTGATGGCGAACTCCGAGGTGGCCTCGGGTATGCGCATGTGCGATCGGGTCAGGAGGAAGCTGCCCTGCTCGCGGTCCAGCGTGAAGGCGTGCACGCCGTCGCCGAGGGTCAGGATCAGCACCGTGCTGGAGCCGTACACGGCGTAGCCGGCGGCCACCTGCTGCGTGCCCGGTTGCAGGAAGGCCGCTTCGTCCGGCTCGCACACGCCATCGGGGCAGCGCAGCACCGAGAAGATGGTGCCGACCGAGATGTTGACGTCGATGTTGGAGGAGCCATCGAGCGGATCGAACACCAGCAGGTACTCGCCCTTGGGATAGCGGTGCGGGATCGCGTGCGGGTCTTCCATTTCCTCCGAGGCGAGCGCGGCGAGGTGGCCGCCCCATTCGTTGGCCTCCAGCAGGATCTCGTTGGACAGCACGTCCAGCTTCTTCTGCGTCTCGCCCTGCACGTTCTCGGTGCCGGCGCTGCCCAGCACGCCACCAAGGGCGCCTTTCGCGGTGGCGATGGAGATGCGCTTGCAGGCGCGCGCGACGACCTCGATCAGCAGGCGCAGGTCGCTGTTGATGTGTCCCTTCTCGCGCTGCTCCTCGATCAGGAAGCGGGTCAGCGAAACCGGCGCCGTGGCGCGTTCCGGACGGGTCGGGCTGGTGGACATCGGCAGGGCGCTCCGCGCAACGGATGAAACGCCCATTGTCGCGGCTCGCCCGCATGGGCGCCAGCGGCTGACAGGGGCCGCGTGAAAGCCCAAGCCAAGATCGAAAGCCTTCAACTTTGTTGAAGGCTTTTGCTCGTGCTCTGCTTTCCCGCCACCGCCGCCGTCCCTCGCCCTGCCGCGACGCCGGTATCATCGGCGTTTCCCCGACGGAGCCGCCCATGCCTTCCTGGCCTGCGATTGCCCTCATTGCATGCCTCCTGCTGCCGTCGCCGGCGCAGGCCGGCAGCGCCGACCAGCGCTTCGAGGCGTTGTACACGCGCGAGTGGACGTGGCGGCAACAGCAGTTCGGCGGCCAGGACGACGAGGAAGAAACCGCCGGCGCGGGCAGCGACCACCTGCCGTCGGTCGACGCCGCAAGCCAGCGCCAGCGCCTGGCGTACTGGGAAGAGGTCCTGCGCGAACTCGACGCGATTGCGCCGGAGGCGCTCTCGGCCGAAAACCGGATCAACCTCGCGGTGTACCGGCCGCAGGTCGAGAACCTCGCCGCGGAGGTGCGCTTCCGCAGCTATGAAATGCCTTTCAACAGCGATTCCCAGTTCTGGTCCGACCTCGCCTTCATGGCGCGCCGGCCGCTGAAGGACGCGCGTGCGGCACGCAACTACATTGCGCGCCTCGACGACGTGCCGCGCTACTTCCAGGCGAACATCGACAACATGCGCGCCGGGCTCGCGCGCGGCTTCAGCGTGCCGCGCGCCGTACTGGACGGACGCGACGCCTCCATTGCCGCCCATGCCCAGGTGGAGGACGCCGCCGACAGCGCGTTCTATGCGCCGTTCAAGTCGCTGCCCGCATCGATTCCGGCCGACGAGCAGGAACGCCTGCGCGGCGAGGCGCGGCGCGCGATCACCCGGCACGTGGTGCCGGCCTATGCCCGCCTGCTGGCCTTCTTCCGCGACGAGTACGTGCCAGGCGCGCGCAAGACGCTGGCCGCCGAGGCGATGCCCGACGGCAAGGCGTGGTACCGGCAGCAGATCCGCGAATACACCACGCTCGACCTCGACCCCGAGGCCATCCACCGCATCGGGCTGGCCGAAGTGGCGCGCATCGACGC
>JAEZQS010000213.1 GCA_023412995.1 Pseudomonadota bacterium | reverse complement strand
CGCTCGACCAGCGACTGGACGCCGGGCGCGTCGACGTCACCCTGCCGGGGCGACGCGGCGAGCGCGGCGGGCTGCACCCGCTCACGCGCGCGCTCGAGCGCATCACGGCGATCTTCGCCCGGCTCGGCTATGACGTCGTCGACGGGCCCGAGATCGAGGACGACTGGCACAACTTCGGCGCGCTGAACTTCCCGCCCGACCACCCGGCGCGCACGATGCACGACACGTTCTGGTTCCCGGACGGGCGGCTGCTGCGCACGCACACCTCGCCGGTGCAGATCCGCGCCGCCAGGGGGCGCACGCCGCCGGTGCGCATCATCGCGCCAGGCAAGGTCTATCGCAGCGATTCGGACCAGACCCATTCGCCGATATTCCACCAGGTCGAGGGGCTGCTGGTGGACGAGACCTCGACCATGGCCGACCTCAAGGGAACGCTGCGCGACTTCCTGCAGGCGTTCTTCGGCCGCGACTTCACCATGATGTTCAAGCCGACCTACTTCCCGTTCGTCGAGCCCGGCGCCGACGTGGTGATCCGCTGGGACCTCCCCGATGGCGGCTCGCGCTGGCTGGAGGTGCTCGGCTGCGGCATGGTGCATCCGGAAGTCCTGCGCAACTGCGGCATCGACCCCGAGCGTTACACCGGCTTCGCCTTCGGCATGGGTGTCGAGCGACTCGCCATGCTCCGCTACGGCGTCACCGACCTGCGCGCGTTCTTCGAGAACGACGTGCGGCTCCTGAGGCAGTTCGCTTGAGGCCGGGAATGGGGAATGGGGAATGGGGAATGGTCAAGCAGGGTTTCGCTTGCCCTGGACATGGCGCTGATCCCGGCGCCGCCGGTCTTCCTTATCCAGCAGTCCCGGCTTTGTACCATTCCCCATTCCCCATTCCCCATTCCCGACTCGACCCATGAAAATCCCCGAAAGCTGGCTCCGCGAGCGTGTTCCCCTCGATGTCGACCGTGCGGTACTGGTCGAGCGCTTTGACATGATCGGGCACGAGGTCGAGGACGTGGAGATGGTGGGCGGATCGCTCGAGGGCATCGTCGTGGGGCGGATCGTGGCGTGTTCGCGGCATCCGTCGGCGGACCGGCTGCAGGTGTGCGAGGTCGATGCCGGCGGCGAGCGCCTGCAGGTGGTCTGCGGCGCGCCGAATGCGCGCGCGGGGCTGCTGGCGCCGCTGGCGCCGGTCGGTGCGCGGGTAGGGGAAATCACCATCGGCGCGGCCACGCTGCGCGGAGTCGAGTCTAACGGGATGCTGTGTTCGGCGAAGGAGCTGGGCCTCGATGCGGACGGGTCCGGGCTCCTGGAGCTGCCTGCCGACGCGCGCCCCGGCATGCCGCTCGCCACGTGTCTCGGGTTGCCCGACGCCGTGTTCGACCTCGGCCTGACGCCCAATCGCGCCGATTGCCTGTCCGTCGAAGGGATCGCGGCCGATGTCGCCGCTGCCTTCGACCGCCCGTTCGCGCCACTGGCGGTAGAACCGGTACCGCCGCGGTCGGATCGCCGCATTGCGGTGCAGCTCGAACGTCCGGCGGACTGCCCGCTCTACTGCGGGCGCTTCATTGGCGGGATCGATGCCTCGGCCGCGACGCCGGCCTGGATGCGCCAACGGCTGCAGCGCTGCGGACTGCGGCCGGTCAGCCTGCTGGTGGACGTGACCAACTACGTGATGCTGGAGATGGGGCAGCCGCTGCACGCGTTCCGCGCCGGCAGCCTGCAGGGACCGATCGGCGTGCGCCGCGGGCGCGCGGGCGAATCGCTGCGCCTGCTGGACGAACGCGAAGTCGCGCTCGACGAGGAACTGCTGGTGGTGACCGATGCCGATCGCCCGGTCGCGCTGGCCGGTCTGATGGGCGGCTGGGACACGCGCATCGAGCCCGGCACCACCGATGTCTTCCTTGAAGCGGCGCACTTTTCGCCGCAGGCTCTCGCCGGGCGTGCGCGCCGGCTCGGCCTGCACACCGATGCGGCGCACCGGTTCGAGCGCGGCGTCGATCCGGGCCTGCCGCGTGCGGCACTCGAGCGCGCGACGCGGCTGGTACTCGATGCGGCGGGCGGCGAACCCGGGCCGCTGGTCGAGGCGGTCGCGCCTGCGGACCTGCCGCAGCGCCATCCGGTGCGCCTGCGCCGCCAGCGCATCGCGCGCGTGCTCGGCATCGAGGTGGCCGACGAGGAGGTCACTCGCATCCTGCGCGCCCTCGACATGCAGGTCGAACGCGACGCGGAAGGATGGGTGGCCATCCCGCCCGGCCGACGCTTCGACATCGCGATCGAGGAAGACCTGATCGAGGAAGTGGCGCGCATCCACGGCTACGACCGCATTCCCGAACGCGCGCCGGCGGGCGAGCTGGCGCCGCCCGTCCTGCGCGAGGACGTGGTCGCCACCGGCGCCCTGCGCGACCAGCTGGCCGCGCGCGGCTACCTCGAGGCCATCACCTACGCCTTCCTCGCACCCGCGCAGCTGGCTGCGTTCGGGATGCAGGAAGGCGCCGTCGCACTCGCCAACCCGCTGTCGGCCGAGCTTGCGGTCATGCGCACCAGCCTGCTGCCCGGCCTGCTCGCGGTGCTGGCATCGAACCGCAGTCGCCAGCAGGCGCGCGTGCGCCTGTTCGAGGTCGGACGCATCTACCGGCAGGACGCCGGGGCGCCGCGTGAAACCCGTCGCATTGCCGGCGTCGCCTGCGGCCGCGCGGTGTCCGAGCAGTGGGGAGAACCGGCGCGCGCGCTGGACTTCTTCGACCTCAAGGGCGACGTCGAATCCCTGCTGGCCATGACCGGTGCGGCGGCCTCCTTCCGCTTCGTGCCGGCGCAGGAAACCTGGCTGCACCCGGGCCAGTCGGCGCAGCTGTTCCGCGGCGAGCGGCGCATCGGCGTGCTCGGCGCGCTGCATCCGGCGCTGCTCGAGCCACTCGGCCTGGACGAGGACGTGTATGCCTTCGAGCTCGACCTCGAGCCGCTCGCCGAGCGCCAGGTTCCTGCCGCACAGGCGCTCTCGCGCTTTCCCTCCGTGCGCCGCGACCTCTCCTTCGAGTTGCCGCTGGAGGTGCCGTATGCGCGCGTGGAGGCGAGTGTCCGTGACGCGGTCGGCGAAACGCTGGTCGATGTCGTGCTGTTCGACCGCTATGCCGGAGAAAAGCTCGGATCAGGGATCAAAAGTCTCGCTATTGGCTTGATTTTGCAGGACCGTTACCGCACCCTTACGGACCAGGACGCGGACCGCTGCGTGGCACTTGCAGTCGCGGCCCTGGAATCCGGTTGCAAAGCGAAGCTGCGAGGGTAGGATGGCGTTGACCAAGGCGGAGATGGCCGAGCGTCTGTTCCTGGACGTCGGCCTCAACAAGCGCGAAGCCAAGGAATTCGTCGACGCGTTCTTCGAAGTCGTTCGCGACGCGCTGGAAAAAGGGGAGCAGGTCAAGCTGTCCGGTTTCGGCAATTTCGACCTGCGGTTCAAGAACCAGCGTCCAGGGCGTAACCCCAAGACCGGCGTGGAGATCCCGATCTCCGCGCGGCGGGTGGTGACGTTCCGCCCCGGGCAGAAACTGAAGGTCCGGGTCGAAGCCTATGCTGGATCAGGGCAGCAATAGCGAACTGCCGGTCATCCCGGCCAAGCGCTATTTCACCATTGGCGAGGTCAGCGAGCTGTGCGGCGTGAAGCCGCACGTGCTGCGCTACTGGGAACAGGAGTTCCCGAACCTCAAGCCGGTGAAGCGGCGCGGCAACCGTCGCTATTACCAGCGCCACGACGTGCTGATGATCCGCCAGATCCGCTCGCTGCTCTACGACCAGGGCTTCACCATCCTGGGTGCGCGCCAGCGCCTGGAAGGGTCGCAGGCGCGCATCGAGTCCACCCTCTCCACGCAGATCGTGCGCCAGGTGCGGCAAGAACTGGAGGAAGTGCTGCAGATCCTGCGGCGCTGAGCGGTGGCGGGCGCCGAGCGACCACGCCGCGCGGCCGAACTACGCCGGTGATCCGCTTCGCACCAGCCCCACGCCGCGCGCGAACGAGGGCTTCCCGCGCGCGTGATCTGCTACACTCGCCGGCCCCCTCGTGGCACCATGCGGGACATCGGGGCGTAGCGCAGCCTGGTAGCGCACCAGTCTGGGGGACTGGTGGTCGTCGGTTCGAATCCGGCCGCCCCGACCATTGCCTTGTACGCGCATCCCTGCGCGGAAGGCCAAGGCAGAACCGGCCATCCCTGGCCGGACTTTGCAGAAGGCATTCGCGGCGCCAAGGCAAACTGCAAAGCTTGCTGCGGTTGGGCCGTCGCGACCCTGCAAGGGCGCACACCTTGTGCGCAGGCTCTTCGAATGGTTCGGGAGGCGTTTTCCCGCCCGCGCCTTGTCCCTTCGGCTTCGGAGGTGTGGATCGGATGGCTGAGCGGCGCACGTTGTACCCGGAAATCGAGCCCTGGGACAGCGGTTTCCTGCAGGTCTCGCCGCTGCACCGGCTTCACTACGAGCAGTGCGGCAATCCCGACGGCAAGCCGGTGGTATTCCTGCACGGCGGGCCGGGGGCGGGCTGCAATCCGCGCTGCCGCCGCTTCTTCGATCCGGCGCGCTATCGCATCATCCTGTTCGACCAGCGCGGGTGCGGGCGTTCCACGCCGCATGCCGAGCTGGCGGACAACACCACCTGGCACCTGGTCGAGGACATCGAACGCCTGCGCGCGCACCTCGGCATCGAACGCTGGCAGGTGTTCGGCGGCTCGTGGGGTTCCACCCTGGCCCTCGCCTACGGCGAGTCGCATCCCGAGCGCGTGACCGAACTGGTGCTGCGCGGCATCTTCATGCTGCGCCGCTGGGAACTGGAATGGTTCTACCAGCAGGGCTGCGATGCCCTGTTTCCCGACGCCTGGGAGGGCTACCTCGCCCCGATCCCGCCGGTGGAACGCGGCGACCTCATGGGGGCCTACCACCGCCGCCTCACCAGTCCGGATCCTGCCGTGCGGCTGGAAGCGGCACGCGCGTGGTCGACGTGGGAGGGGGCGACGAGCTTCCTCCATCGCGATGACGCGCACGTCGAGTCCTGCGGCGAGGAGGGCTTCGCGCTCGCCTTCGCGCGGATCGAGAACCACTATTTCGTGCACGGCGGCTTTTTCGACGCCGACGACCAGCTGCTGCGCGATGCCTACCGCCTGCGCGGCATTCCCGCCGTCATCGTGCAGGGACGCTATGACGTGGTATGTCCCGCACGCAGTGCGTGGGACCTGCACCGCGCCTGGCCCGAGGCCGATCTGCGCCTCGTCGCCGACGCGGGCCATTCCGCGTTCGAACCCGGCATCACCCACGAACTGGTCGAAGCCACCGACCGCTTTGCCGCCACGGGCGGTGCCGGGGCCTGATAGAGCGGGCAGCGCAGGCACGGCCGGTTTCCCGTGCCGTCTTTGCGTGCCGGCACGGCGGCGCGGGCCCCTCACGTCCTTTCGGGCCGGCAGGCCGCAGGCTTCCCTGCGGCCGATGCAGCGCGTTGCACCGCCGTGCCAGGGCTGCGCGGGCGCACCACGCGATTTTCCTACGCAGCGCCTGCCGCTTTCGACGGAATGCCCGCTGGCATGGCGGGCAGCGCGTTTCCCTTCCTGCCGATTCCGCGCCATCGCGGCGTCCGTAGACTGTGCCGCACCGATTGCCACGTGGCAACGGACCACCAGGGAGAGGAGATCACATCATGCAGACCAGGATCATTGCCGCATCGCTCGCGCTTGCCTTCGCCTTTGCGGCCGGGGCCGATGTCGCCGCGGCCGCGGCCGCGGACGCCACCGCCACCAAGCCGCTGACCACCCAGCAGCAGCGCATGCGCGCCTGCAATGCCGACGCGAAGTCGAAGGCGCTCAAGGGTGACGAGCGCCGCGCGTTCATGAGCACGTGCCTGCGCGGCGGCAAGGCTGCCGTGGGCAGCGAGACAGCCAGGGCGCCCACCGCCGCGCAGGCGAAGCGCAAGGCCTGCAACGCCGAAGCGAAGGCGAAGTCGCTCAAGGGCGACTCGCGCAAGGCGTTCGTCGCCAGCTGTGTCAAGGAAGAAGCCGTCGCGGCTCGTTGAGCAATCCGCTCGCCGCCAGGGAAGGCCCCGGAACCCGCCTCGCGCGGGTTCCGTTTTTTGTGGCGAGGGCGCAGCGCGGCCCGTGCAACCCGGCCCATCCCTCGGGCGCGCGACCTTCTATTGCGTCAGCGCGTGCAGCGCGCCGGCGCGACGCCAGCGCGGAGGCGTGCGACCCGGGTCCGCGAC
>JAEZQS010000333.1 GCA_023412995.1 Pseudomonadota bacterium | reverse complement strand
CGGGTGAAAATGCGGGCCCGCCATGCTATCACCGGGCCGCACACGCCATGCGCAGCAAACCGCCACCGCGCGCCGCGACCGCGATCCGCATCATCGGCGGGAGCCTGCGTGGCTCGCGCCTGGCGGTGCCCGCACGCGACGGCCTGCGGCCCACGCCCGACCGCCTGCGCGAAACCCTGTTCAACTGGCTCGCCCCCTCCATCGACGGCGCGCGCTGCCTCGACCTCTATGCCGGCACCGGCGCGCTCGGCATCGAAGCGCTGTCGCGTGGTGCCCTCGGCTGCACCTTCGTCGAGCGCGACGCTGCGCTGGCGGCGCGCCTCCGCGAGAATCTCGCGCGGCTGGGCGTCGCCGCCGCCGCGCGCGTGGAGGTCGCCGACGCGGTGCGCTGGCTCGCGGCGGGCGCGGCGGAACCGGTGGACATCGTGTTCCTCGATCCCCCCTTCGGCGGGGACCTGTGGCAGTCCTCGGTCGATGCACTCGAGCAGCATGGGTGGCTGGCACCCGGCGCGCTGGTGCACGTGGAATCCCCAGCGGGCAACGCGCCCCAGGTGCCTGCGTCCTGGCAGGTGCGACGCGAAGGCCGCGTCGGCGCGGTGCGCCACGTGCTGTATCGTCGTGCCGGCGCCGATCCGTTAAGCTAACCGTTCCCGGGGCGAACCAGCAGCCTTCCATGCCGACCTCGCAGCAGCGCGCGCGGATCGCGGTCTATCCGGGCACGTTCGATCCGATCACCAACGGCCACATCGACCTCGTCAGCCGCGCTTCGCCGCTGTTCGACCGCGTGGTGGTGGCCATTGCGCAGAACGCGGGCAAGGGGCCGAGCTTCGGCCTGGATGAACGCATCGATCTCGCGCGCACGGCGCTGGCCGGCCTGGCCAACGTCGAGGTGTGCGGATTCTCGGTGCTCCTGGCCGATTTCGTCGAGGACATCGGCGCGGGCGTGATCCTGCGCGGCCTGCGCGCGGTGTCGGATTTCGAATACGAGTTCCAGCTCGCGAGCATGAACCGCCACCTGGTTCCTTCGGCCGAGACGCTGTTCCTCACTCCCGCCGAGCAGTACAGCTTCATCTCCTCGTCCCTGGTGCGCGAGGTGGCGCGCCTTGGCGGCGATGTTTCCGGTTTCGTCCATCCCGCCGTGCAACGGGCGTTGCGCGCGCTGTTCCTGAAGCACAACGAGAGGTAGTCCGCCATGCGCAAGATCCTTCCGCTCCTCGCCCTCTGCAGCGCGTTGTTCGTGCTGGCGGCGTGCAACAAGTCCGACGAACAGGCCCAGCAGGCTTCGGCGGAGCAGGCGCCGGCGGTGTTGCCGGCACCGACCGATCCCAACGACAAGGATGCCTGGAAGAAGTACCTGGTCAGCGTCGTGACGGCCAACATGCAGGGCGTCAAGAGCAACCACCCGTACATGTACTACGTCCCGGCCGGACAGGACGATGCCGCCGTCGCCGATCGCGGCAACCAGCTCGAGAACGTGCGCAACGTGGCGCTTCGCGGCGTGCTGCCCGGCAACATGATGGCGTTCGGCGGCCCCGATTCGGCCATCACGGCGCAGCTCATCGTCGATGCGTTCAAGGACGTCCAGGCCGGCGCCTTCAAGGACGTGGTGGTCCTGTTCATCGGCGCCCCGGCCGACGCCGAAACCGTCCGGCAGGCTCTGGCCAGCTCCGGCGCGGAAGTGCGCTTCGTCGAAGCGAAATAGGGGAAGCCGGGATTGGGGATTGGGGATTGGGGATTGGGCAAGGCCGGTCCGCACGGCCTTGTGATCCTCCGCCCGGCCCGCATTCACTGCGGACGTCCTTGCCCTGCCTGATCGTGGCCCCAATCCCTAATCCCGAATCCCCAATCCCGGCTCCCAAGTGTCCCTCAAGATCACCGACGACTGCGTCAACTGCGATGTCTGCGAGCCGGTCTGCCCCAACCGGGCGATCTCGGCCGGTCCGGAGATCTACGTGATCGATGCGGCCCTGTGCACCGAGTGCGTCGGCCACCATGACGAGCCGCAATGCGTCGAGGTGTGCCCGGTCGAATGCATCGTGCCGGATCCGGCGCACGTCGAATCCGGCGCGGCGCTGCTGCGGAAATTCGCGGCGCTGGCAGGCGAGGCCGTGGCATGAGGGGGACTCCGGGCCTGCGCGCCATCGCGCTGGGCGGCGTGCTGCTGCTGGCGCTCGCCGGCGCGGCGTCGGCGGCGCAGCCGGCATCACCGGCGGCGGGGACGCAACGGCCGGCGCATGCCGCGATCGCGAGCGCACACACGCTGGCCACGGCAGCGGGCTTCGAGATCCTCGACGCCGGCGGCAATGCGTTCGACGCGGCGGTGGCGGTCGCGGCCACGCTCGCGGTGGTCGAGCCGCAAAGCTCCGGCATTGGCGGCGGCGGCCTGTTCCTGCTGCATCGCGCGAGTGACGGCAAGGAAGTGATGATCGATGCCCGCGAAGCCGCGCCGGCTGCGGTGGACCCGGGCGACTACCTCGACGAAAACGGCGAGCCCGACCGCAACCACTCGATCAATGGCCCGTTGTCGGCCGCCATTCCGGGCGAAGCGGCCGGGCTCGACTGGATGGCGCGCCACTACGGCCGGCTACCGCTGGCAACGTCGCTGGCGCCGGCCATCCGCATCGCACGCGAGGGCTTCAAGCCCGACCAGCGCTTCCTTGGATCGCTGGCACGCCGGCAGGAAGTGCTGGCACGTTATCCCGCGTCCGCCGCGCTCTACCTGCCCGGCGGCAAGGTGCCGCAGGCGGGCTGGACGTTCCGCTCGCCGGACCTTGCGCGCGTGCTGGAACGGCTTGGCGCGAAAGGCCATGCCGGTTTCTACCGTGGCGAGGTCGCGCAGGCGCTGGTGGAGGGCGTGCGCGCCGCCGGCGGCAACTGGACCGCTGCCGACCTTGCCGGCTATGAAGCAAAGGAACGCGCGCCGTTCGCCTTCGACTACCGCGGCTGGCACATCGTCACCGCGCCGCCGCCGTCCTCCGGCGGCATTGCCGTGGCGGAGATCCTCAACATCCTCGGCGGCTACGACCTCGACCGCCTGGACCGCGTCCACCGCGTGCACCTGACGGTGGAGGCGATGCGCCGCGCCTACCGCGACCGCGCCGAATACCTCGGCGATCCGGACCACATCGAGATGCCGCTGCGCATGCTGACCAGCCGCGACTACGCCGCCGGCCTGCGCGCATCGATCCACCCCGACAAGGCGACCCCGAGCAACCTGCTGCCCGGCTACCTGCACGCGCCGCAGGGCACCAACACCTCGCACTTCTCGATCATCGACCGCGAAGGCAACCTCGTTTCGGCGACGCAGACGGTCAACCTCGGCTTCGGCTCGGCCTTCGTGGCGCCCGGAACGGGCTTCGTGCTCAACGACGAGATGGACGATTTCGCCCTGGTCGCCGGCAAGCCCAACGCCTTCGGACTGGTCGGCAACGACAACAACGCGCCCGCCGCGGGCCGGCGGCCGCTGTCGTCCATGACGCCCACGTTCGTGATGAACGGCGAGCGCGTGGGCGTGATCGGCACGCCCGGCGGCAGCCGCATCATCACGATGGTGCTCGAGGCGGTGCTCGCCTTCATCGACGGCGAGTTGCCGGCGCAGTTCGTCGCCAATCCGCGCTACCACCACCAGTACCTGCCCGACGTCATCTCGGCCGAAAAGGGCGCGTTCACGCCCGCCGAGGTAAAAAGACTGGAAGCCATGGGCCATGCGGTGAGCGAGAGCGAGCGCCGCTGGGGCTTCATGAATGCCGTCAGCTGGAACCGCAAGACCGGAGCCGTGCACGCCGCCTCCGATCCGCGAGGCGATTCCGGCAGCGGCGAAGTGCGCTGAGCGCGGCATGCACGTCCGTCCCCGGGCCCTCGCGCCCGTGCCGATTCCCGCAACCCGACTCCCGGCCTCCCGATGAACACCGGCTCGATGCGACTCTGGTCCCTGCTGGGCAACTCGCAGCAACTCGACGGCGGCGCGATGTTCGGCAATGCGCCGCGCGCGATGTGGGAACGCTGGGTGAAGCCCGACGCGGAAAACCGCATCCCGCTCGCCTGTCGCTGCCTGCTGGCCGACGGGCTCAACGGGCGCAAGGTCCTGTTCGAGACCGGGATCGGCGCCTTCTTCGAGCCCAGGCTGCGCGAACGTTACGGCGTGGTGGAGGATCGCCATGTCCTGCTCGACACGCTGGCCGCGGCCGGCTTTTCGCATGAGGACATCGACGCGGTGGTGATCTCGCACCTGCACTTCGACCACGCCGGCGGGCTGCTGGCGCCATGGCACGAAGGCGAGCCGCCGCGGCTGCTGTTTCCCAATGCCACCTACATCGTGGGCGACGAGGCCTGGCGCCGCGCAGTCGAGCCCCACCCGCGCGACCGCGCTTCCTTCATCCCGGAACTGCAGCCGCTGCTGCAGGCGTCGGGGCGGCTGGAACGCGTGCAGGGATCGCGCTCGCCCAGCCTCGGCATGCAGGTGCGCTTTTCCTGGTCCAGCGGCCACACGCCGGGACTGATGCTGTCGGAGATCGCAACGTCCGGCGATGCCGCGGGCATCGTCTTCTGTGCCGACCTCATCCCGGGCAGGCCGTGGGTGCACCTGCCGGTGACGATGGGCTACGACCGTTATCCCGAACTCCTGATCGACGAGAAGCGCGCCTTCCTGGAAGACAAGCTCGAGCGCAACGTGCGGCTGTTCTTCACCCACGACGCGCAGTGCGCGACGGCGCGCGTCACGCGTGACGAACGCGGACGCTTCGGCACCACCGACGAGGTCGAGGAACTGCGCGGAGTGGCTGCTTGAGGGCGCAGCGCCGACGCACCGCGCGCGTGGCGCTTGCCGCGCTGCTGGTGGTGCTGGCACTTCTCGCCTGGTGGCTGCTGCGTCGGCCGGCCGATGGTTCCGGCACCAGCGTCCCCGCCGCGCCCGTCGCGGTGGCTGCCGACCGCATCGACCCGGGCAACGAAGGGCGGCTGGTCGCCGTCTCGGGCACGCTGGAGGTCGCCACGCCGGCACGCGACCCGGCGCTCGGGGTGGAAGCTCCGGCCCTGGTGCTGCTGCGCCACGTCGAGATGCGCCAGTGGCACGAGCAGTGCACCGGCGATACCTGCACCTACACCCTGCAGTGGTCCGACCGGCCCGTGGAGGCGACGTCCTTCCGCGAACCGGCCGGCCATGACAATCCGCCGTTCCCGTTCGACGATGCGCGCTTCGAGGCGGGCGGAGTGCGCCTTGGCGCCTTCGAGGTGGCGGCTGCGTTTGCCGCCGACGATGCGCCGACAGTGGCCTGGCCGGTCGATGGCGGCAGCATCCCGCCCAATCTTGCCGCCACGCTGCGCGAGCGTGGTGGCATCCTCTACGCAGGCGCCGGTCCGCAAGGCGATGCCGCCGGCGAGCTGCGCATCAGCTATCGTGTGGTTGCCGCCGGCCCGCGCCGGCTGGTGGGGGTGCAGCGCGGTTCGCAGCTGGTGCCGCCGCGGCACGACTGAGGTTCCGGAACGGGAGGGGAACGCATGCACGTCACCGGTCTGTATGCCGCGCTCGCGGCGATCCTGGTGCTGGTCCTGGGAGCGCGCATCTCGCGCGCGCGCCACGCAAGGCAGGTCGGGCTGGGTTCGGGTGGCGATGCCGACCTCGCGCGACGGATCCGCGCGCATGCCAATGCGCTCGAGAACCTGCCGATCGCGTTGCTGTTGCTGCTGATACTGGACCTCGACCGCCTGCCGGTGCTGTGGCTGCACGTATTCGGATGCCTGCTGATCATCGCCCGCATCCTGCATGCGGTCGGCCTGTCGCGGCATGCCGGCTACAGCTTCGGCCGCTTCGGCGGCACCGCCCTGACCTGGCTGGTGATGCTGGCGATGGCGGTGGTGCTGCTCTGGCGCTGGATCGTCTGGTACGCCACCGCCATCTGACGACACCGTGCCGCGCGGCAGGCTATCCCGCTGCCTCGCTACCGCCTGCGGCCGCCTGTCCGACGCGCGCAAACGCCTGCGCATGCTCCAGCATGTACAGCCCGGCGAAGATCTTCGGATCCACCGACCAGCCGGCGCGCAGGTGGTCCATCAGCCACGCCAGCGCCTCGCCGCGCGGCACCTCGTGCACGCGGATTTCCTCGGTGGCGTCGCCACCGCCGGCATGCACGCGTTCGAGGTCACGCGCGTGCACGAAGGCGAGGATCTCGTTGCTCATGCCGGCGGAAGTGGGACCGGCCATGAGGAAGTCGACGTGGCCGGCGCGGTAGCCGGTTTCCTCCTCCAGCTCGCGCAGGGCGGCGTCGACCGCACTTTCGTCGGCATGGCTGGCGGCATCGCCGACCAGTCCTGCCGGCATTTCGATCGTCATGCACTCGATTGCCGGCCGGTACTGCTCGACGAAAAGGACCCGCTCGTCGGGGGTCACGGCGATGATGATCACTCCGCCGCCCGGGTTGGTCCGCTCGGCGTATTCCCAGCGCCCGCGCCGCTTCAGGCGCAGCCATTTTCCATTGCAAAGGGTTTCCGTTTCGGTCATTGTCGGCGGCTTTCCTGAACTTTCGGGCACGTGGCAGGTCTGCCAACGGCCGACCTGCAGGACAACGCGAATGAAGACCACGACGATTCTATGCGCTTTCGCCCTGCTGCTCGGGGCGCATGCCGCGTCCGCCCAGTCGCGACCGGGCGCCGCGCCGCAGATGGACCCCGGTACCCTCAGCGAGTCCCAGATCAGCCAGGTGCAGGTGCCGACCGCACTGTACCGGCTGGCCGAGGTCTACAAGCGCGAAGGCGACATGCAGCGGCTGGAATGGACGCTGCAGCGCCTCGTCGCGCTGGAGCCTGGCAACGGCGACATCAAGCTGGCCCTTGCCACGATGTTTGCGCTCGAAGGCAAACGCAAGGACACCTACGACCTGCTGCTCAAGATGCTGCAGCAGGGGTTCGGTTACGACCTCGCGAAGAACCCCAATTTCAGCAAGGTGGAGGGCACCGAGGCATGGACGTACATCGTCGACAGCCTCGCGGCCAACCTGAAGCCGTTTGGCGAGGGCAAGGTCGCCTTCACGCTGCCGGCTGGCGACCACCTCTACGAATCCCTCGCCTGGGATGCGACGCGCAAGCAGTTCCTGGTCGGCAGCGTACGCGACGGCACCATCCAGCGCGCCGATGCGCGGGGCAGGCTGAGCCCCTTCATCAAGCCCGACGGCAACGGCCTGTGGAGCGTGTACGCCATGGCGGTCGCGCCGGACGAAGACGCGCTCTACGTCGCGAGCACCGCATCGGTCTACTTCAAGGGTTTCGACCAGGCGGACTTCGGCAAGGCCGGCGTGTTCAAGTTCCGCCTGTCCGACGGCAAGCTGCTGGACAAGGCGGTGCTGCCGCCCGGAGCGCAGGCGCAGACTCTGTCGAGCATCGCGGTGGGCTCCGGCGGGCAGGTGTTCGCCGCGGACGGCCTGCGCAACATCATCTACCGCATGGATGGCGGTGCGCTCAAGCCGATGGTGGAGAACCCCCGCCTCACCAGCCTGCGCGGCATGGCGGTCAGCGGGGACGGCAAGCGGCTGTACTTCGCCGACTACGCGCTGGGCCTGTTCGGCGTCGACCTTGCCGCGGGCAGGGGGTTCGACCTTCGCTACGATCCGCGCCGGCTGGTGCTTGGCGGCATCGACGGGCTGTACTGGTACGACGGCACGCTCGTGGCGATCCAGAACCGCATGTCGCCCCGGCGCGTGATGCGCCTGCACCTCTCCGGCGATGGCGAGTCGATCGTGCGCGCCATGCCGCTCGACGCCGCGCAACCCGCCTTCGACCTGCCGACCTACGGCACGGTGTCCGGCGAGGGCTTCTACTTCATCGCCAACAGCCAGAAGAACGCCTACGGCGCCTACGGCACCCCCAAGGCCGACGCGAAACTGGAGCCGGTGAAGGTGTTCCGCAGCAACCTGCGCTTCGCGTGGGACAAGGGCGGCGTCGAAATGCAGCCCGCCCGACCCCCGGTGGTCAGCCAGTCGCGCCCGGGCCAGGGACGCTTCAGCAACGTGGAAGGCGGCTCGCAGTCCGTCACCGGCAACTGACCCGCGGCAGCTGCGCCCGACGGTCGTCGTGGCGCGCAAAGCAGTCAAAAGCTTTCAACACCGAGCACGCCGGGCACACAGAGAAGAGCGAAGGAAAAGGCCAGCTGTAGCCTGGAAAAAGCGCTTCGAGCGTGCCGGGGCGGTGTCGCGGGATTGCGGTTTCTTCCGTTCTCTGTGTGCTCGCTGTGCTCGGTGCTTCAAGCTTTGGCTTGTGCTGCCCGTTCCAGCTGGGACAGGGCGCGGACGCGGGCGCGGGTGAGGGGGCCGAGGTTGTGGCGGTCGAACAGCGGTGCCAGCGCGTCGGCATCGCACGCGCGCCGGCAGTAGGCATCCGCGCCGGCAGGTACCGGTGCATCCGTGACGATGCCGGTGAGGGCGCGCGACAGGCGCGCCGTGTCGGCGTGCTCGCGCAGCCGCAGGGCCGCGTTCGCGGCGCCGCGCATGCGCAGGAACGCCACTTCGCCGGCACGCGCGAGCAGCGTCTCGAGGTCGCCGAAGTGGTTCAGCAGGATGGCCGCGGTACGGGCGCCGATGCCGGGCACGCCCGGCACGTTGTCGGTGGCATCGCCAGTGAGGGCAAGGAAGTCGGCCACCTGGTGCGGCGCCACGCCCAGGCGCGTCCTGACGCCCTGCGCATCCCAGCGCTGCCTGCGTGGCGGGTCCCACTGCTCGTCGCCCTCGCCGATGAGCTGACCGAAATCCTTGTCGGCCGAGACGATGACGCAGCGGAAGCCGGCGTCGCGCAGCAGCCTGGCGGAACTGCCGATCAGGTCGTCGGCCTCGTAGCGCGCATCGGCGAGGACGGTGGCTCCAAGCGCGTGGGCCATTTCGCGGCAGCCGCCGAACTGGCGCAGCAGGTCCGGCGGCGCGGCGGGACGGTTGGCCTTGTAGGCGGGGTACAGCGCATTGCGGAAACAGGTGGTGAGGGAAACGTCGAACGCCACCGCGACGTGGGTCGGCCGCGCGCGTTCGAACAGGTCGAGCAGGAAGCGCGTGAAGCCATGAACGGCGTGCACCGGTTCGCCGTCGGCACCGGTTCCGCCCGGTGCCTGCGAGAACCAGGCGCGGCAGACGTACAGGCTGCCATCGACCAGATACGCCGTGGGCGCAGCCGTGCTCACTGCCATTCGCCGAGATGATCGGCGAGGAGCGGTCGCTGGCGCTCGGGAATCTCCTCCTGCGGCGTCCCGACGTGCACGAACGCGACGACGCGCTCGTTCGCGGCCAGCCCCAGCAATGCCGCCGCGTCGCGGTCGTAGGCCGCCCAGCCGGTGAGCCATTGCGCGCCGAAGCCGAGCGCCTGCGCGCCCAACAGCAGGTTGTAGGCGACGCAGCCGGCCGACAGCAGCTGTTCCTGTGCCGGGATCTTCGGGTGGTCCGGCTCGATGCGCGCCACCACCACCACGATCAGTGGCGCGTGGGTGAAGCGCTGGCGATCCTTTTCCAGGGCAGCGGGTGCGACGGCGGGTTCGTTCCGGTGGTGCAGGGCGGCGAGCCGTTCCCCGAGGCGATGGCGCGCTTCGCCGCGCACCAGCAGCAGCCGCCAGGGTGCGAGCTTGCCGTGGTCGGGCACGCGGATGGCCGCCTGCAGCAGCTGCGCGAGCTGGGCGTCGGAGGGGCCGGGTTCGCCCAGCTGGCGCGAAGGCACCGAGCGGCGCTGGTTGAGTGCATCGAGCGGGAACACGGTCGGTCCTGCCGTTGAATCGGCTAAGGATACCTGCAGCGGCTGCCCGCGGGGCATGCTCGCCAGCAGCGTCGCGACCGGCTAGCATCGGCGCTCCGCTTCGCTGAGGGGGACGCATGGCGACGACCGTGGTCGCGGTACGGGAATCGGTTCCCGGCGAACGCCGTGTTGCACTGACGCCGGATGTCGCGAAGAAGCTGATCGGCCGCGGCGCACGCGTGCTGCTCGGTCGTGGCCTCGGCGAGCCGGCGTACTTCGCCGATGCGGCCTACGCCGGTTGCGACGCCGTGGACGAGGCGACGGCCTTGGCGCAGGCCGACGTGCTGCTGGTGGTGCAGCCACCCTCGCCGGAGCAGGTGGCGCAACTGAAGGACGGCACGGTGGTGATCGGCCACCTGCAGCCGCACCTCGCCCCGGAGCGCATCCGTGCGCTGCGCGACCGCCGCATCACCGCCTTCGCGATGGAACTGCTGCCGCGCACCACGCGAGCGCAGGCGATGGACGTGCTCTCCTCGCAGGCGGCGGTTGCCGGCTACAAGGCCGTGCTGATCGCCGCCGAGGCGGCACCGAAATTCTTCCCGATGCTGACCACCGCGGCCGGCACCATCCGGCCGAGCAAGGTGCTGGTGGTCGGGGCGGGCGTCGCCGGGTTGCAGGCCATCGCCACGGCGCGGCGGCTGGGCGCGCAGGTGGAAGGCTTCGACGTGCGCCCGGAAACGCGGGAGCAGATCGAGTCGCTCGGCGCGAAGTTCCTCGACCTCGGCGTCAGCGCCGCGGGTAGCGGCGGCTACGCGCGCGAACTCACCGCCGGGGAACGCGAGCAGCAGCAGAAGGTGCTCGCCGAGCAGCTCAAGGCGTTCGACGTGGTCGTCACCACCGCCGCGGTGCCCGGTCGCAAGGCGCCGCGCATCATCAGTGCCGCCATGGTGGCGGGGATGAAGCCGGGCGCCGTGATCGTCGACATCGCCGCCGAAACCGGCGGCAACGTCGAAGGCACCGAGGCCGGCAGGACGGTCACCAGCGCCAACGGCGTCAGCCTGGTCGGCACCACCAACCTCCCCGCGAGCGCGCCCGTGCACGCAAGCGAGATGTATGCGCGCAACCTCTACAACTTCCTCGAACTCTCCCTCGCCGACGGCGTGCTGGCGTTCGACTGGAACGACGAACTGATCGCCAGGACCTGCCTCACCCACGCCGGCGAAATCCGCCACGAGCCCGCGCGTGCGCTGGCGGGCGATCAGGCGTGAGTGGGCGAAGAGCAAGAGACTGAAACACCGAGCACACCGAGCACACCGAGAGGAAGCAGACTGGAAGGAAAGCCGGCCGGCGGATGACGGCATCACTTGCGACCTCCCATCGCCGGTACGGCAATTCAATGGCTGATTCCGGACCGAGCAGGGTGGGCGCACAAGGACGCGTAGGTGGAAACGGGAAAGGAATTCGATCCATTGACCCACCAGGTCATTGGATGTGCCATCGAGGTGCACCGGCAGCTCGGGCCTGGTTTGCTCGAACCGGTGTACCGGACCTGTCTTGCTTATGAACTGACGTCGGTCGGCCGCACGTGCGAATGCGAACTGCCGGTGCCGGTGCATTACAAGGGATGGCGCTGGAATGCGGATTCCGGATGGACCTGGTGGTTGATCGGGAACTGGTAGTGGAACTCAAATCCGTGGACTCGCTCCTGCCGGTTCATTCGGCTCAACTGTTCACCTACCTCAAACTTTCTGGTTGCAGGACCGGCTTGCTGATCAATTTCAACAGCAAGGTGCTGCGCGACGGCATTCGCCGGCTGGCGAGATGAATCTCGGTATGCTCGGTGTGCTCGGTGTTTCAATCTTTCGCTTTGAAGGTCCATGGGTGACGACATGATCGATGGGTTCCTGGCGTTGTACATCTTCATGCTGGCGGCGTTCACCGGGAAGGAAATCATCGGCCGCGTGCCGGTGATCCTGCATACGCCCCTGATGTCCGGCTCGAACTTCGTGCACGGCATCGTGCTGGTCGGTGCGATGATCGCGCTGGCGCATGCCCAGTCGCCGCTCGCCATCGGCATCGGCTTCATCGGGGTGGTGCTCGGTGCCGGCAACGCCGCCGGGGGCTACGTGGTGACCGAGCGCATGCTGGAGATGTTCAAGACCAGCAAGGACAGGAAGCAGGACTGACATGGACATGGCAACCCTGCTGGACCTCCTCGCCCAGGCCTCCTACCTGCTGGCCGCGGGACTGTTCATCCTCGGCATCAAGCGCATGTCCTCGCCGGTGACGGCACGCAAGGGCATCGTGCAGGCCGGCATCGGCATGGTGATTGCGACGCTCGCCACCTTCGCCATCACGCGCGGCCACAACCTCGGCTGGATCCTCGCCGCGATCGCCCTCGGCGTGGTGCCGACGTGGCTTTGGGGCCGGCGCGTGGCGATGACCAACATGCCGCAGATGGTGGCCCTGTTCAACGGCATGGGCGGCGGCTCGGCGGCCGCCATCGGCGCCGGTGAACTGCTCGCCTACAGCCAGCCCGGTGCTGCCGCGCCGCCGCTCGCGACGCTGGCGCTGGCGGTGGTCGGTGCGCTGATCGGCTCGATCTCGATGACCGGCTCGATCATCGCGTGGGCCAAGCTCGACGGGCGCATGGACCGGCGCTTCACGTTCCGTGGCCAGCAGGCGGCCAATTTCCTGGTGTTCGCCGCGGCGGTGCTGGCAGGACTCGCCATCATCGCCTGGGGCCCGCACGGCTGGCTGGTGGTCGCGTTCTTCGTGCTCGCGCTCGCCTTCGGCGTGCTGATGACGCTTCCCATCGGCGGCGCCGACATGCCGGTGGTGATCTCGCTCTACAACGCGCTCACCGGCCTTGCCGTCGCCTTCGAAGGCTACGCCATGGGCATCGAGGCGCTGATCGTCGCCGGCATGGTGGTCGGCGCCGCCGGCACCTTCCTCACCCAGCTGATGGCGAAGGCGATGAACCGCCCGCTGTCGAACGTGCTGTTCTCCAATTTCGGTGGCGGCGGCAGCGGCGAGGCGATTGCCGGCACGCAGAAGCCGATCGAGGCGGCCGACGCGGCGTCGCTCCTCTATCTCGCCGACCGCGTCATCATCGTGCCGGGTTACGGCATGGCGGTGGCGCAGGCGCAGCACAAGATCCAGGAGCTGTCGCAGGCGCTGATCAAGGCGGGCAAGGAAGTGCGCTTCGCCATCCATCCGGTGGCCGGGCGCATGCCGGGGCACATGAACGTGCTGCTGGCAGAGGCCGGCGTCCCCTACGACCTCATTGCCGACATGGACGAGATCAATCCCGAGTTCAAGACCACCGACGTGGTGATCGTGATCGGCGCCAACGACGTGGTGAACCCCGCGGCGCGAACCGACAAGGCCTCGCCCATCTACGGCATGCCGATCCTCGACGTGGTCGATGCGCGCCAGGTGATCGTCATCAAGCGCGGCAAGGGCACCGGCTTCGCCGGCATCGAGAATGCGCTCTTCTACGCCGACAACACGCGCATGCTGTATGCCGATGGCAAGGAAGCGGCAAACCAGCTGCTGACTGAATTGAAGGCCATCGAAGGCGGCGGCGGCCACTGATCGGCGGAACCCCCGCCGCCGCGCGCGGTCTGCGGTTGCGCGGCGGCGGTGCAACGCTGGGTTAAGGTGCCGCCGCGCATCATCTCCGACTGGCCGCCGTACCGGCATCCGCACCTCACCTGCGGCGGCTCCCGCCCGCGAGGAAGCCGTGCATGGCAAACCACCGCTCCGACGCTTTCGTGTTCTTCGGCGCGACCGGGGACCTGGCCTACAAGAAGATCTTCCCCGCCCTGCAGGCGATGATCCGGCGCGACGGACTGGACATGCCGATCATCGGCGTGGCGCGATCGGGCTGGTCGCTGGAAAAGCTGCGCGAGCGCGCACGCGAAAGCCTCGCGCAGCATGGCGGCGTGGACGAGGCCTCGTACGCGAAGCTGTGTTCGCTGCTGGCGTACGTGGATGGCGACTACCGCGAGGCCGACACCTACCAGCGCCTCAAGCAGGCACTGGCGGATTCGAAGCGGCCGCTGCATTACCTCGCGATCCCGCCCAGTATGTTCGGCACCGTGGTGCATGGGCTGGCGGCGGCGGATTGCACCCGCGATGCGCGCGTGATCGTGGAGAAGCCCTTCGGCCGAGACCTCGCCTCCGCGCAGGCCCTCAACCGCACCCTGCACGAGGCCTTCCCCGAGTCGTCGATCTTCCGTATCGACCATTACCTCGGCAAGGAAGCGGTGCAGAACCTGCTCTACTTCCGCTTCGCCAACAGCTTCCTCGAGCCGATCTGGAACCGCAACCACATTGCCGGCGTGCAGATCACCATGGCCGAAGACTTCGGCGTGCAGGGCCGCGGTGCGTTCTACGAGGAAGTGGGCGCGATCCGCGACGTGGTGCAGAACCACCTGCTGCAGGTGCTCTCGCTGCTGGCGATGGACCCTCCCGTCGGCAGCGATGCCGATTCGATGAAGGCGGCCAAGCTGCAGCTGTTCCGCGCGATCCGCCCGCTGCGTCCGGAAGACGTCGTGCGCGGGCAGTTCCGCGGCTATCGCGACGAGGCAGGGGTGGATGCCGCCTCCCAGGTGGAAACCTTCGTCGCGCTGCGGCTGGCGATCGGCACCTGGCGCTGGGCCGGCGTGCCCTTCTACATCCGCGCCGGCAAGTGCCTGCCGCTCACCGCGTGCGAGGTGCGGGTGGACCTCAAGGCGCCCCCGCTGTCGCTGTTCGACCGCATCGATACCGAGGCGGCCAACTACTTCCGCTTCCGGCTGAGCCCGGAAGTGGTGATCTCCACCGGCGCGCGCGTCAAGCGCAGCGGCGAGACCATGCAGGGCGAACGCATCGAACTGGTGGCCCGCTACCAGCCGGAGCGGCACAAGACGCCCTATGAGCGGCTGCTGGACGACGCGCTGTGCGGCGAGACGGGCCTGTTCACGCGCGACGATGCCGTCGAGGCCGCCTGGCGCGTGGTCGATCCGGTGCTCGGCGCAGTGGAACCGGTCGAGCTGTACGACCCCGGCAGCTGGGGGCCGCCTTCGGCCGAGGCGATCGTGCGGGACGGCGGCTGGCACGACCCGCACCCGGAGGCGCGCACGCCATGCTGAGCCAGCCCGATACCGTGTTCCTGCTCGATGTCGACAACACCCTGCTCGACAACGACGCCTTCGCGGCCGACCTGCGCAGGCGCTTGCGTGATGCCTTCGGCGAGGGCGGCTGCAGCCGCTACGTGGAGCTGTACGAGCAGCGACGCGACGCGCAGGGATACGCCGACTATCTCGGCGCGCTGCAGGATTTCCGCAGCGGACTCGCCGACGACACCGCGCTGCCCGCCATTTCCGCCTGGCTGCTCGACTATCCCTTCGAGGAACGCGTGTACCCCGGCGCCTTCGCCGCTGTTGCCCACCTGGCGACGCTTGGCCAGCCGGTGATCGTGTCGGATGGCGACATCGTGTTCCAGCCGCGCAAGATCCACCGTTCGGGCCTCGCCGACGCCGTCGAAGGCCGCGTGCTGGTGCAGCTGCACAAGGAACGGCAGCTCGCGGAGACGCAGCAGCGCTATCCCGCCGCGCACTACGTCGTGGTCGACGACAAGCCGCTGCTGCTGGCCGCCATCAAGCGGCAGCTCGGCGCTCACGTGACCACCGTCTTCGTGCGGCAGGGCCATTACGCCATCGAACAATGCGTGCGCCCGCCTGATCCGCTGCCGGATCACGCGATCGCGCACATTGCCGACCTCTGCCGCTGGCGCGCGACCGCTTGCGGGCCGCGGGACGCCACGGCCACGCCCCTGCACACCTGCACGACGGAGTAGCCATGAATCCCACCCGACGACTGCACGATCTCGGCCAGAGCCTCTGGCTGGACAACATCACGCGCACCCTGCTCGACGAGGGCACGCTCGAACGCTACATCAGCGTCTATTCGGTGACCGGCCTTACCTCCAACCCGACCATCTTCGACGAGGCGATCGGCGCGGGCGACGCCTACGACCTCGGCATCCGCGAAAAGGTGGCGCGCGGGCTCGCCGGCGAGCCGCTCTTCATGGAACTCGCTCTGGAAGACCTGCGCCGCGCGGGCGAACTGTTCCAGGAAGTGCACGAGACCTCCGGCGGCGTCGATGGCTGGGTGTCGATGGAGGTGTCGCCGCTCCTCGCCGACGACACCCGGGGCACCATCGAGGCAGCCGCCGCCATCCACCGCCAGGCGAATTGCCCGAACCTGTTCGTCAAGATCCCCGGCACGCCGGCCGGCATCCCCGCGATCGAGGAATCGATCTTCAACGGCGTGCCGATCAACGTGACGCTGCTGTTTTCGCGCGAGCAGTACCTCGCGGCTGCCGAAGCCTACCTGCGCGGCATCGAGCGGCGCATCGCGGCGGGCCGCTCGCCAGGGGTGGCGTCGGTGGCCTCGCTCTTCGTCAGCCGCTGGGACCGCGCGGTGGCCGACAAGGTCCCGGCGGGCCTGCGCAACCGCCTCGGCATCGCCGTGGCCCAGCGTACCTACCGCGCCTACCGCGAACTGCTGGATTCGCCGCGGTGGCAGGGCCTCGCCGGCGCCTGGCGCCAGCGGCTCCTGTGGGCCAGCACCAGCGTGAAGGACCCGGATGCCTCGCCCACGCTGTACGTGGAGGCGCTGGCGGCGCCGGACACGATCAACACCATGCCCGACAAGACGCTGCGCGCCTTCGCCGAGCACGGGCGCCTGGAGGGCGTGATGGACGCCGGCGGCGGCGATTGCGAGGAGGTACTGGCGGCCTTCGCCGATGCAGGCATCGACATCGACGAACTCGCCACGAAGCTGCAGCGCGATGGCGCCGCGGCTTTCGTAAAGTCCTGGCAGGACCTGCTTGCGTGCATCGGCAAGAAGGGGCAGGCGCTCGGTGGAGGCGCGCGCGCATGAGCACCGCACCCGACAACGCGGGAACCGTGCCACAGCTTCCGAGCGAACTGCCGGAATGGCAGGCGCTCCAGCGCCATTGCCGCGCGATCGGCGCCCGCCACCTGCGCGAGCTGTTCGCAGCCGACCCCGGCCGCGGCGAACGCCTGGCAGTCGAAGGTGCCGGGCTGTACCTGGACTATTCCAGGCAGCGCATCGACGACGAGGCGCTGCGCCTGCTGATGGCGCTGGCGCGTGCGCGCGGCGTGCCTGCGCGCATCGAGGCGATGTTCCGCGGCGAGCGGATCAACACCACCGAGGACCGCGCCGTGCTGCACGTGGCGCTGCGCGCGCCGACGGGCGAGTCGATCGTGGTGGATGGCCATGACGTCGTCCCCGACGTCCACCGCGTGCTCGATCGCATGGCGCGTTTCGCCGAGGACGTGCGCAGCGGCCGGCATGCCGGGCACACCGGCCGTCGCCTGCGCAACATCGTCAGCATCGGCATTGGCGGCTCGGACCTCGGCCCCGTGATGGCGTACGAGGCACTGCGCCACTTCAGCGACCGCGACCTGCGCCTGCGCTTCGTCTCCAACGTCGATGGCACCGACTTCACCGAAGCGGTGCGCGGTTTCGATCCGGCCGAAACCCTGTTCATCGTCTGCTCGAAGACCTTCACCACCCTGGAGACGCTCACCAACGCGCATGCCGCGCGGCGCTGGATGCTGGCCGGGCTCGGCGCCGGCGCGGAGGAAGGCGGCGCGATTGCGCGCCACTTCGTCGCGGTTTCCACCAATGCGGAGGAAGTGGCCCGCTTCGGCATCGACCGCGAGCGGATGTTCGGCTTCTGGGACTGGGTGGGCGGTCGCTATTCGATGGATTCGGCGATCGGGCTGTCCACCATGATCGCGATCGGCGAGGCGAACTTCCGCGCCATGCTGGACGGCTTCCACGCCATGGACCGGCACTTCCGGCACACGCCGCTGGAACGCAACCTGCCGGCGCTGCTCGGCCTCGTCGGCGTCTGGAACAGCAATTTCCTCGGCGCGGGCACGGTCGCGGTGCTGCCCTACGAGCAGTACCTCGCGCGCTTCCCGGCCTACCTGCAGCAGCTCACCATGGAGAGCAACGGCAAGCACGTGACGCTGGACGGGCGACGCGTGGCGTACGCCACCGGCCCGATCTACTGGGGCGAGCCCGGCACCAACGGGCAGCATTCGTTCTACCAGCTGCTGCACCAGGGCACGCGCCTGGTGCCATGCGACTTCATCGGCTTCTGCGAACCGCTCAACCCGCTGCCGGATGGCAAGGGCGGCGACCAGCACGACCTCCTGATCGCCAACATGATCGCGCAGGGCGAGGCGCTGGCGTTCGGACGCACGGCCGCGGAAGTGCGCGCCGAAGGCACGCCGGCGGCGCTGGTGCCGCACCGCACCTTCGAGGGCAACCGGCCCAGCAACACGATCCTCGCGCAGCGTCTGACCCCGCACGCGCTCGGCACCCTGGTGGCGCTCTACGAGCACGCCGTGTTCGTGCAGGGCACGGTATGGGACATCGACTCGTTCGACCAGTGGGGGGTGGAGCTGGGCAAGGTGCTGGCAAGGAAGACGGCTGCCGAAATCACCGCCACCCAGGAGCCCGCCCTGTCGCACGACAGTTCGACCAACCAGTTGATCCGCCGCTACCGCGCGGCGCGCAGGGCGGCGTCGTGAGCGGCCACATCGACCCGCTGGCCGGCAAGCCCGCGCCGCCCGACCGCCTGGTCGACGTCGATGCCCTGGTCAGCGCCTACTACCAGCGCAAGCCGGACCCGTCGGTGCCGGCGCAACGCGTTTCCTTCGGCACCTCCGGCCATCGCGGATCGTCGTTCACCACCAGCTTCAACGAGGACCACGTCCTCGCGATCAGCCAGGCGATCTGCGAACACCGCGCGGGCGCCGGGATCGACGGTCCGCTGTTCCTCGGCATCGACACCCACGCGCTGTCGAAGCCGGCCGCCGACACGGCGCTCGAGGTGCTGGCGGCCAATGGCGTGCAGGTGCGCCTTGCAGCCGGCGGCGAATTCACGCCGACGCCGGCCCTGTCGCACGCGATCCTCTGCCACAACCGCGGTCGCGACGACCACCTTGCCGATGGCATCGTCATCACGCCTTCGCACAATCCGCCCGAGGACGGCGGTTTCAAATACAACCCGCCGAGCGGCGGCCCGGCCGACACCACCGTCACCGGTGCGATCCAGCAACGCGCCAACGCGCTGCTGGAGCAGCGGCTGCACGGCGTGCGCCGCATGACCCTGGACGCCGCGCGCGCGGCCGATGGCACGCGCGAGCACGATTTCATCGGCGGGTACGTCGGCGATCTCGCCGCCGTGCTCGACTTCGACGCCGTCCGCGGCGCGGGCCTGCGCATCGGCGTCGATCCGCTGGGCGGTGCCGGCGTCCACTACTGGCCGCGCATCGCCGAGCAGCATGGCATCGCGCTGGACATCGTCAGCATGGAGGTGGATCCGCGCTTCGCCTTCATGACGCTCGACTGGGACGGGCGCATCCGGATGGATCCGTCCTCGCCGTGGGCCATGCAGCGGCTGTTGCACCTCAAGGACCGCTACGACGTCGCCTTCGCCTGCGACACCGACCACGACCGCCACGGCATCGTCGCCGCGAGCGTGGGCCTGGTGCCTCCCAACCACTACCTCGCGGTGATGGTGGACTACCTGTTCCGCCATCGCCCCGACTGGCGCCGCGACGCGGCCGTCGGCAAGACGGTGGTGAGCAGTGCCATGATCGATCGCGTCGCGGCGCGCCTTGGCCGGCACCTCTACGAGGTTCCGGTCGGCTTCAAGTGGTTCGTCGACGGCCTGCTCGGCGGCACGCTCGGCTTTGCCGGCGAGGAAAGTGCCGGCGCTGCCTTCCTGCGCCGCGATGGCGGCACCTGGACCACCGACAAGGACGGCATCGTGCCGGCGCTTCTTTCGGCGGTGGTCACCGCCCGCTGCGGGCGTGATCCGGGCGAGCTCTACCGCGCGCTGGAGCAGGACCTCGGGCGCTGCTGGACCGACCGCCGCGATGCCCCCGCCAGCGCGGCGCAGCGGCGGCGCCTGGCGCAGCTTTCCGCGCACGAACTCGGCATCGCCCAGCTGGCTGGCGAGCCCGTCACGCGCGCCATCGACCACGCGCCAGGCAATGGCGCCGCGATCGGCGGCGTGCGGGTGGAGTCGGCCGGTGGCTGGTTTGCCGCGCGACCCTCGGGCACCGAGGACATCTACAAGATCTACGCCGAAAGCTTCCGCGGCGCGGACCATCTGGAGCGCCTGCTGGGCGAGGCGCAACAAGTGGTCGACCGCACGCTTGGCGACACCCCGTCGCACTGACACGGCTGCAGCCGCCGGTGCCGCCTTCGCACGGCGCCGCGAACAAAGGAGGATTCCCATGAGCCGCGAACTCGACCAGCGCTGCATCGACACCCTGCGTTTCCTGGCGGTGGACATGGTGCAGAAGGCCAACAGCGGCCATCCCGGACTGCCCCTGGATGCCGCGCCGATGGCGTACGTGCTGTGGACGCGTTTCCTCAGATTCAATCCGTGCAACCCGGCCTGGGCCGACCGCGACCGCTTCGTGCTCTCGGCCGGGCACGGTTCGGCATTGCTGTACGCGTTGCTCTACATGACCGGCTACGACCTCGACCTCGATGACATCCGCGCCTTCCGCCAGTGGGACAGCCGCACGCCCGGCCACCCGGAGCGCGAGCACACACGTGGCGTCGAGGTCACCACCGGGCCACTCGGACAGGGTTTCGCCAATGCCGTCGGCATGGCGATTGCCGAGGCGCAGCTTGCGGCGCGCTACAACCGCCCCGGCCACGCCATCGTGGACCACCGCACCTGGGTACTGGCGAGCGATGGCGACCTGATGGAAGGCGTGTGCGCGGAAGCCGCCTCGCTCGCCGGGCACCTCAAGCTCGGCAAGCTGACCTGCCTCTACGACGACAACTTCGTGTCGCTCGCCGCCGGTACCGACATCACGTTCACCGAAGACCGTGCCGCGCGCTTCCGCGCCTGTGGCTGGCACACCATCGCGGTGCCCGACGGTAACGACCTCGATGCGCTGGATCGCGCGCTGCGCGAGGCCTGCGAGGTGACCGACCGGCCCACCCTCGTGCTCGTGCGCACCCACATCGGCTACGGCTCGCCCGTGCAGGACAGCTTCGAGGCGCACGGCTCGCCGCTCGGCGCCGAGGCGGTGGCGCAGACCAAGCGCAACCTCGGCTGGCCGGTCGAGCCGCCGTTCCTGGTGCCGGATGATGCGCTGGCGCATTGCCGCCAGGCGGTCCAGCGCGGCAAGCAGGCAGAGGAGGAGTGGGAAGGCCGGCGCCAGGCGTTCGCGAATGCGTTCCCGGATGTCGCGGCCGAACTCGCCGGCTGCCTCGCCAACGAGTTGCCGCACGGATGGGATGCCGACATTCCGGTGTTCCCGGCCGATGCCAAGGGCATGGCCACGCGCGAGGCGTCGGGCAAGGTGATGAACGCGATTGCGCCAAGGCTTCCCGCATTGACGGGTGGTTCGGCCGACCTCGACCCTTCGACCAAGACCGCGCTGAAGGGGTTCGGTGATTTCAACCCGGCGCCGACGCCGGGCGAAGACACCCAAGGCTCCAGCGGCGGCGGCTGGAGCTACGCCGGGCGCAACCTCCACTTCGGAGTGCGCGAGCATGCCATGGGCGCGATCACCAACGGCATGGCGGCGCACGGCGGCGTCATCCCGTACGGCGCCACCTTCCTGATCTTTTCCGACTACATGCGTCCGGCGATCCGCCTCGCAGCCGTTTCGCACCTGCACGTCGTGCACGTCTTCACCCACGACAGCATCGCGCTGGGTGAGGATGGCCCGACGCACCAGCCGGTGGAGCAGCTCGCCAGCCTGCGCGCCATCCCGAACCTTTCGCTGATCCGCCCGGCCGATGCCAACGAGACCGCGGTGGCGTGGCGCGTCGCACTCGAAGCGCGCCGCCATCCGGTGCTGCTGGCGCTCAGCCGGCAGGCCCTGCCGACACTGGACCGCACGCAGCTGGGGGCAGCCGACGGCCTGCGCCAAGGCGCCTACATCCTGCGCGAGGCGAAGGGCGGCAAGCCCGAGCTGATCCTGATCGGCAGCGGCTCGGAAGTCGCCTTGGTGCTGGCCGCGGCCGAACGGCTTGCGGGCGAAGGCGTGGCGGTGCGTTGCGTCTCGATGCCGAGCTGGGACCTGTTCGACGCGCAGCCGGACGAGATACGCGAGTCGGTGCTGCCAAAAACCGTGCGTGCACGGCTCGCTGTCGAGGCCGGCTCTCCGCAAGGCTGGTGGCGCTATGTCGGCGACGGCGGCGACGTACTTGGCGTCACCCGCTTCGGCAGCTCCGCCCCCGGCGACGTGGTGCTGCGCGAATACGGGTTCACCGTCGACAACGTCTGCGCGCGCGCGCGGGCCTTGCTGGCGGGGTAGGCTGTCCGCAGTAGCGAACGCGGCGTGCAGATCGCGCCGGTTCGCCTGAGGAGCAAGCGCGGTCCGCTCGCGGCATGGCGGTCGAGTGCGCCGAACGCCGTCGGAGAATCCCGCCTCGCCCGTCGCCCTCGCGCCAGCCCCTCACCCTTGCTCCTTGCGGATGGGGTGCCCGCCGAACTCGTTGCGCATGGCGGCGAGCAGCTTGTCGGAAAACGAGTCGGTGTCGCGCGAGCGGAGGCGCTCGATCAGCGAGGCTGTGATGACGGGAGCCGGCACGTCGAGGTCGATGGCCTCGGCGACGGTCCAGCGGCCTTCGCCCGAGTCGGCCACCCAGGGCGCAATGCCTTGCATGGTCGGGTTCTTCGACAGCGCATCGGCCGTGAGGTCGAGCAGCCACGAGCGCACCACGCTGCCGCAGCGCCAGATTTCCGCGATCGCGTGCAGGTCGAGCCCGAATTCCTTCTTGTGCTCGAGCACGGAGAAACCCTCGGCATAGGCCTGCATCAGGCCGTACTCGATGCCGTTGTGGACCATCTTGGTGAAATGGCCGGCACCGACCGGGCCGACGCGTCCCCAGCCCTTGTCCTTCGCCGGCGCGAGCGTCTCGAAAACCGGCCGCAGGCGTTCGACTGCCGCCTCGTCGCCGCCGATCATCATGCTGTAACCCTCCTCCAGCCCCCACACGCCGCCACTGGTGCCGCAGTCGACGTAGGCGATGCCGCGCGCGGCGCTTTCCTTCGCGCGCCGCAGGGTGTCCTTGTAGTTGGAGTTGCCGCCGTCGACGAGGGTGTCGCCGGAGGCGAGCATGCCCATCAGCGCATCCACGGTGCCATCGGTGATCGAGCCGGCCGGAACCATCATCCACAAGGTGCGCGGGGTGGCGAGCGCATCCACCAGCGCCTGCAGCGATGCCGCGGACGCGGCGCCATTCGACTCGATTGCGCGGCGTGCCTCGGGCTTCGGGTCGAAACCGGTCACCTGGTGGCCACCCCGTGCGAGGCGCTGGGCCATGTTCGCGCCCATGCGGCCGAGACCGATCATTCCAAGTTCCATGGCTTGCTCCGTTTGCGTTGTCCGGCGCATGGCGTCTTGCGCTGCCGACCGGCAGCGCTCAGGTGGCAGCCGCGCCGTCAAGCCAGCCACCGGCGAACCCCGCGCGGCGCAGTCCGCGGACGATGGGTGGGCAACGACGTACCAGGCGCCAAGGCAGGCCGCTGAGGCAGTTCTCGATCATCAGCACGATGGGGCCCAGGTTGAGGCCGTAGTGCCAGCGGGAGACCCAGCCGCCGGGGGAATCGGTATCGCCATCCCATGTCGGATTGAACGTCGCCTTGAAGCCGTAGCGATGGCGATCGTGCAGCTGCAGTGTAGTGACCAGATGATGAATCGTCGGCAGCACGACGTCCGGCGCGAACGGCAATGACGCGACGACCGCCCAGGGCGCAAGGGTGCCGTCGTCGATGCCGAAGGGAGCGCCGCGCCCCTCGTAGTCGTAGAAGCGCCGCTCAATGCCACGGATGCGGCGTACCGCCGGTCCCGGGCCGTCGCTGGCGGTGATGCCCCAGGCATTCGCGCCGTAACCCTCGAAGCCGAGCGGGTTGGCGGTGGCGTAGCGCTGCTGCACCAGGGTGGCGCGTCGGCTGTTCTCGAAATAGTCGATGCCCTTGCCGCGCAGGTAGGCATCCTGGATGCCGCGGAAATCGATCCACACGTGCGAGAGCTGGTGGGTGAACAGCGGCCCGCAGTAGAGGTAGTCGACGTCGTAGCAATGCTTCCATTCGTAGGTGGAGCACCACGCCGCGTAGGATCCAGGGGCAAGCGCGTGCGTCGGCGAGCCGAGCGCCAGCACGTACAGCAGCAGCGCCTCGTCGAATCCCTCCCAGCGGAACGGGATGAAGCCGGTCTCCGGTCGCCAGCCGTGGCCGAGCGTGCCGCCCCGGGTGCAGGCCCACGTCCAGTCGGCACGCTCGTACAGGAACTGTGCCGTTTCGCGTATCTCGCGCCCGGCGGCGCCATCGTCCGCGAAGTACGCCGCCGCGGCGAGCATCCCGGCGAGCAGGAACGCGCTGTCGACGGTGGAGACTTCGCATTGCCACGCGCGCCGTCCGCTCGCCATGTCGAGGAAGTGGTAGTAGAGGCCATGGCAGCCGGTCGCATCCGGCTGTTCGCCCTGGGTGCTGGTGCGGAAGAAGCGCAAGGTCGCCAGGGTGCGCGCGATGGCATCTTCGCGCGTCATCCAGCCGCGTTCGATCGCGACCGGCCAGCACGTGAGCGCCAGTCCCGTCGCCGCGATGCTGGCCGGCCAGTCGGGGGCGGTCTTGTCCACCACCAGTCCGTTGCGGGGATTGGATTCGTCGCGGAAGTACGCGAAGGCCCGCAGCTGCAGGTTCTGCAAACGTTCGGCGTCGGCGGAGGCGTGCATGCGATGGCGGTGGCTGGCGGCGCACTCCACGGGCGCCACCCGGCACGATACGCCGGGGTGCGCGTCTGCCGGCTGACTGGAAGAGGCCGGCCGCGCCCCGTCAGGGCGGAGGGATCCGACGCGGGCCCCGCCAGGCGAGGATTGCCGCCAGCAGCGCCGCCAGCAGCGCCGTGGCGACGCTCCAGCCGTCGGCGTTCCAGCGCGCGACATCCAGCGCCAGCCAGGGGTCCATGCGTGCGAACGCCTCGCCCATCGGCATGCCGACGCGCGAGGCGATCTCGGCCACCGCCTGCAGGCAAGCGGCGTACACCGTTGCCAGCAGCACCGACACCGCGCCGAGCACCGCCCCGGAGATCCCGCCAACGCCGTGCGACCGCAGCGCCCACGCCACGAACAGGGCGATCACGAACGCGAACCAGGGCATGCGCGCCCGCAGGTACAGCGACGCCAGGCACCACACCGCGCCACCGGCGAGCGCGACCATGAAGACCGTGGCCGCACCCATGGCACGCGCGGGGTGATGGGCAGGTTCGGGCATGGCCACTCGCCGGATGCGCGCCATGCGCGGGAACCGCTGATGATACGTGAGCGCATCGGCGGCGCGCCGGCGCCTACCGCAGCGGATCGCCCGGGCGCAGCAGCCACGCCTGCGGCTGGCGTTCGAAGCCCAGGCGCGGGTAGTAGTCCACGGCAGCCGGCGCGGCGAGCAGCAGCAGGGTGGCCTGCGGCGCGGCGGCGCGGGTGTGGCGGACGAGTTCGCGGCCGACGCCCTGGCGCTGGTGCGATGCGCGCACCGCCAGGTCGGCCAGGTAGGTCGTCCAGGCGAAGTCACTGAGGCTGCGCGAGATGCCGACCAGAAGGTCGCCGTCCCATGCGGTCACGACCAGGTTGGCATGGGCGAGCATGGCGCCGAAACGCGCCGCGTCATGCACCGGTCGCCGCTCGGCGAGGGTGGATGCCTGGTAGAGCTCGCGCGCAATCGCCAGGCCCGGCACGTCCCCGGTGCGGTAGGCGATCATGGCCGCGTCCCCGCGCGCGCCTGCAGCGTGCGCACGGAAGCGGGCAGCGCCACCTCGGGCCCGAGGGCGGCATCGGGTCGTGCCGCTCCGAACCACGGCGCGAGCGGGACCACGCCGGCCCAGTGCGGCAGGGCGAGGTCGGCGGCATCGTCGTTGGCGCCGCCGCTGCGCACCTTCGCGCTGGCATCCTCGATGACGAGGCGCAGCACGCGCGTCGCGGCGAGTTCCTTGCGATTGGCGGCGCGCGACTCGGCGGCGCGCCCCGGCACCAGCGCATCCACCAGGCGCACCAGCGCGGCGGCCTTCGCGTCGATGTCGTCCACCGGCACGGCGCGCCCGAACACGACCACCGAGCGGTAGTTGGCGGAATGGTTGAAGTGCGAGCGTGCGAGCACCAGCCCGTCGAGGTGGGTCACGCAGGCGCAGGCCGGCACGCCGCCCGCGAGCGCGCCGACCAGGCGGCTCGCAATGGATCCGTGCAGCAGGAGCGCATCGCCCTCGCGTGCATAGAGCATCGGGATCACGAACGGCTGCGCAGCGGTCGCGAATGCGACATGCGCGAGCATGCCGGCGTCGAGGATGGCGTGCACGCTCGCTTCGTCGTAGCGGGCGCGGGATTTCGCACGCTGGACGCGGTGCCGCGGCGGGGTGCGGCGGACGGGCGGATCGGTCGGGGCAAGGGCGGCCATGCGCACTCCGGTGGCGGTGGGGATGCACGCTAGCCGTCGGGATTGGTACCATCCAGAACCTTGCCCTCGCAAATGGATGGTGCCATTCGTGTACCTCGAGCTCGATGGCCAGGGCGCGCGCTACGCGCAGCTCATCCGCGCGCTGAAAGGCGCGATCCTCGACGGCCGCTTTGCCGCAGGCGCGCGCCTGCCGGCCAGCCGCTCGCTCGCACGCGAACTGGACCTGTCGCGCAACACCGTGCTCGCCGCCTACGAGCAGTTGCAGGCCGAGGGCTTCCTGCTCGGCCGCGTGGGCTCGGGCAGCTTCGTCGCCAACGTCGGCAGTGCGCCCGCGCCGGCCCGGCGCGCGGCCAACACGCTGGTCGCGCCGCTGTCCGCGTTCGCGCGGCGCGCCATGGCGAATACCGATGGCCGCCGCATTCCCGGCCACCAGCACGACGGGCTGCGTTACAACCTGCAGTACGGGCTGCCGCTCGCCAACCCGATGCTGGCGAGCGTGTGGCGGCGCGAGACCGGTCGCGCGGCCGAACATGCCCAGTTCGACTACCCCGATCCGCAGGGACTCGCCGCGCTGCGCACGCAGATCTGCGATTACCTCGCGCGCCGGCGCGGCGTGCCGGCCTCGCCCGAGGACGTGCTGGTGGTCTCGGGCACCCAGCAGGCCTTCGCCCTGGCGGCACGCGTGCTGCTGGAAGCAGGCGACACGGTGGTGCTGGAAGACCCGCACTATCGCGGCGCGCGCCAGGCGTTTGCCGCGCATGGCGCGCACGCCCGTGGTTGCCGGGTGGACGATGAGGGCCTGGTTCCAGCCGCGCTGCCCGCCAGCGCGAGGCTCGCCGTGGTGACGCCGTCGCACCAGTTCCCGACCGGCGCCCTGCTGCCGCTGTCGCGCCGGATGGAACTGCTCGACTGGGCCAGCGACCGCCGTGCCTGGCTGATCGAGGACGACTACGACGGCGAGTTCCGCTACGGCGGCCGCCCGCTGGCGGCACTGAAGTCGCTCGACCGCGATGGCCGCGTGATCTACATCGGCAGCTTTTCCAAGGCGCTGTTCCCCGCGCTGCGACTGGGCTACATGGTGCTGCCGCCGGTGCTGCGCGACGCCTTCGTCGCCGCCAAGTGGCTGGAGGACCGCGGCTGCAACGCGCTGGAGCAGGCGGCGCTGGCGGGACTGATGGCCAATGGCGGCTTCGAGCGGCACCTGCGCCGCGCCGCGATCGCCTTGCGCGCGCGGCGCGCCGCCATGCTCAGCGGGCTCGCACGCCATGCCGGCGACCGCGTCGAGGTGGTCGATTCCAACGCCGGCATGCACCTGACGGCGTGGCTCACGCGGGCCAACCACGGCGATTGCGAGCGCCTGGTCGCGCACGCGCGCAGCCGCGGGCTCGGCCTCTACACGGTCGCGCCCTACTGCCTCAAGGCGCCGCCGCGGCCGGGGCTGGTGCTCGGCTACGCCGGGCTGCCGACGGCCGACATCGACGCCGCCATGCGCCTGCTGGGGCGCTGCCTGGCCGAAGCCGGCATCGGCTAGCGGCAGGTAGGGGGCCGGGGCGGCGCATGCGATGGATTGATTCCGCCGGCTGCGCCACGACATCGGAGCAGGTGCGGATCGCGCACCTGTCATAATGCGCGTTTCGCGTCACCAACCCGAGTTGCCGATGGGCGCCTACAGCCACACTTCCGAACCGGTCCGCCTCGTGCGCGACGTCGCCGCCGTGATGGTGCCGCAGGGCGATCCGGTGACGCTGCCGGGCGGCCAGGTCGGCTACATCACGCAGGCGCTGGGCGGCAGCTTCACCGTGTACGTCGACGGCAACCTCTTCCGCATCCGCGGCGAAGACGCCGACGCGCTCGGCAAGGATCCGCCCGCCGCGCTGCAGCTGGCCGAGGATGCGGCCGATGCCGACGTCGAGAAGCTGGTGTGGGAGCAGCTGCGTACCTGCTTCGATCCGGAAATCCCGATCAACATCGTCGAGCTTGGCCTGGTGTACGACTGCTGGCTGGAACACCTGGAGGACGGCTCGCGCAAGGTGTTCGTCCGCATGACGCTGACGGCGCCGGGCTGCGGCATGGGCGAGATCCTGGTCGACGACGTGCGCACCCGCCTCGAGCGCGTGCCGACGGTGAGCGACACCGACGTCGAACTGGTGTTCGACCCGCCATGGAACCAGACCATGATGTCCGACGCCGCGCGCCTGGAGACGGGGCTGCTGTAACCGCAGGTCGGCCCGCCGGGGGCGAGTGTCGGGCCGTCGGCCGGCGCCGGTTGCCAGCGGCCGCCGATCCTCCGAGGATTGCGCCGCGCCGCGGAGAATCCCATGTCACGCCGACTGCCCCTCATCGCGCTGGTCCTGTTCGCCCTCGCCCTGCTCTACGACCTCGTCGTCTGGGGCGCCGTGCCGCGGCTGCCTGACGTCGGCCCCGAAATCGCCGGGTCCGCCGCGCGCGAAGCGCCCATTGCCGCCACCTACATCACGCTGGGGAGCCCGCTCGACGAAGCCATGCCGGCGCTGCAGCGTTTTGGCGAGCGGCGCCTGCAGGCGGCGTTCGGCGACGGCTTCGACCGCATCCGCGAGGATTCCACCGTCGCGATGGACCTCCTCTTCACCCAGACCTGGAATGCGCAACACCGCTGGCTGAAGACGATGTACTGGGCACCGCTGGTGCTGCTGGTGCTGACGGCGCTGCTGTGGTGGCGCCGCCCCCGCCAGGTGCGCACGCTGGGCCGGCGCTGAGCCGCCCCGCGCGCGGCGCCTGACCTCGACCGTCGGCCGCGCCGCACCGTTCCGGCCAGCCCCTTCCGCCGGATTTTTTTTCGTGTTGCCCTGCAGCAGGCGTGGCGGGCGGCGCGCCGTCGCGTTGCCTGAATTGCCGCTTCCCGTCACATCCGGACAAATCATGCGCTGCGGCATGGGTCGGGCGTGCGCAAGGATATCAATGGCTTGTGTGGTGCATTGCGCTTTTGCGGGACCATACGCGGTGGTAGTGTCGCCCGCTCCTGCGACATTGTGACGCAGGACGGCGCCCGGGGTTCCTGCCGCAGGACGGCGGAAGGGACCCGCAAGAGGGTGCCGGCGCGGCCAGCCGGTCGCGTCGGCACGGGATCGCGGCCGGGGCAGCGACGGGACGCGCATGAACTGCCGCCGATGCGGCACAACCATCCAATGCTGGGGGTAATCCTGTGAAATCGCTTTCGCAAGGAGTATTGCGGCGCACCGCTCTCGCGGTCGCCATCGTGGCTTGCGCCGGCTTCGCCACCGCGCACGCGGCGGCACCCGTTTCAGGCACCGACCTGCAGGCCTACGCCGACCGCGCGAACTTCACCGCGGCGTCCGAGCAGATCCTCTACACGCACTACATCGTGACCTACGCCGAGGGTACGGCCGAGCGCACCCTGTCGTCGGCGCGCCAGTCCGATTACGCCCGCGTCGCGGCGGAAACCGGGCTTGCCGTGCGCCAGGTGCGCACGCTCGCCACCGGCGCACAGCTGGTGGAGGTCAGCGGCGACGGCCAGCGCTTCGCCTCCTACGCCGACACGCAGCGCCGGGTGATGGTGGCGTTCGCGCGCAACGGCGCCGTCGAATACGTCGAGCCGGACCGGGTCATGCATGCCCTGCTGAGCCCGAACGACACCTACTACGGCAACCAGTGGGACCTGACCGACCCGACCGGCGGCGTGCGCATGCCCGCGGCATGGGACATCGCCACCGGCAGCGGCGTGAAGGTGGCCGTGATCGACACCGGCATCACCCCGCATTCGGACCTCAGCGGGCAGACGATCGGCGGCTACGACTTCATCTCGAGCTCGACCACTGCGCGTGACGGCAACGGCCGCGATTCCAATCCCAACGACGAAGGCGACTGGTACGCGCGCAACGAATGCGGCATCGGCTATCCGGCTTCCAATTCCAGCTGGCACGGCACCCACGTCACCGGCACGGTGGCCGCGCTCACCAACAACGGCAAGGGCGTCGCCAGCATGGCATACGGCGCCAAGGTCGTGCCGGTTCGCGTGCTGGGCAAATGCGGCGGCACGGTGTCCGACATCGTCGATGCGATCGTCTGGTCGTCGGGCGGCAGCGTCAGCGGCGTGCCCGCAAACGCCAATCCTGCCAAAGTGCTCAGCCTCAGCCTCGGCGGCGGCGGCGCCTGCGGGTCGTTCCAGGCCGCCATCAACACCGCGCGGTCGAACGGTTCGGTGTTCGTCGTCGCGGCCGGCAACGAGAACCAGAACGTGTCCAATTCCTCGCCGGCCAACTGCAGCGGCGTGATCTCGGTCGCGGCGACCACCAGGACCGGTTCGCGGGCGTCGTACTCCAACTACGGCAGCACCATCGTCGTGTCGGCACCCGGCGGCGACGGCAGTGGCGGCGCGGGCGACATCCTCTCCACCATCAACACCGGCACCACCACCCAGTCGAGCGAGGGCTACGCGTATTACGCCGGCACCTCGATGGCGACGCCGCACGTGTCGGCGCTGGCGGCGGCAATCTTCTCGCTCAACCCCTCGCTCACGCCGGACCAGGTGAAGAACCTCATCACCAGCAACGCGCGGCCCCTGCCGGGCAGCTGCTCGGGCGGCTGCGGCGCCGGCATCATCGACGCGCAGGCCACCCTGGCGGCCGTCGGTGGCGGCGGCAGCAACACGCCGCCGGTGGCGAACTTCAGCTTCACCACCAGCGGCCTCAGCGCCAGCTTCACCGACACCTCCAGCGACAGCGACGGCAGCATCGTGTCGCGTGCCTGGAACTTCGGCGATGGCGGCACGTCCAGCGCGACCAATCCCAGCCACACCTACGCCGCCGGCGGCACCTACAGCGTGTCGCTGACGGTGACCGATGACGACGGCGGCACCAACACCCGCACGCAGTCGGTCAGCGTGAGTGGCGGCGGAGGCGGCGGGACGGTGCTGCAGAACGGCGTCGCGGTGACCGGCCTGGCCGCGACCACCGGCAACCAGCTGTCCTACACGATGGTGGTGCCGGCCGGTGCGAGCAACCTGGTGTTCCAGACGTCCGGCGGCAGCGGCGACGGCGACCTGTACGTGAAGTTCGGTTCGCCGCCGACCACCTCGAGCTACACCTGCCGCTCGTGGAACTCCGGCAACAACGAGACCTGCACCATTGCCGCCCCATCCGCCGGCACGTACTACGTGATGATCAACGCGTACTCGAGCTTCAGCGGCATGAGCCTGGTGGGCAGCTATTCCACCGGTGGCGGTGGTGGTGGCACGGTGCTGCAGAACGGCGTGCCGGTGACCGGCCTGTCGGCCGGCCGCGGTGCCTGGACCAGCACCTACACGCTGGTGGTGCCGTCGGGCGCGAGCAACCTGTCGATCGGCATCAACGGTGGCAGCGGCGACGCGGACCTTTACGTCCGCATCGGAGCAGCTCCCACCACGTCGAGCTTCACCTGCCGCCCGTACCTCAGCGGGAACACGGAAACCTGCTCGTGGACCGCGCCGACACCCGGCACGTACTACGTCAGGATCCGCGGCTACACGGCGTTCTCCGGTGTCACGCTGACGCCCAGCTACACGCCGTAGACGCGGCGTAACGAATCGCTGCCAGGGAGGGCGGCCCGGCGGCGGACTGGAGACGGTCCGCCGCTTTTTTGTGGCAGGGATGGGGGCTAGGCGCTAGGGGCTAGGGGCCAGTTGGGGCGTCAGACCGCCTCGAAGCGGTTGGCTTCGCGGTTCTTGCGGACCCCGGCCGGGTGCCAGATGCGGCCGTTCATTGCGATGTAGATGCCATCGGGGAGCGTCTGCACCGCGCCGACGGCGCAACCGATGTTGAACACCGCGTCGGAACCCTTGAACAGCGCGGGATTGAGCGCCCCGGTCAGGACCACCACCTTGCCGGCGAGGTCGGCCAGTGCCTGCGCCGTTTCCACCATCGTGTCGGTGCCATGCGTCACCAGCACGTGCCGGTGCGGCTGGGAAGCGATCGCAGTGCGGATCGCCAGCCGGTCCGCCTGGTCCATGTGCAGGCTGTCCTTGCGCAGCACCGGCACCAACTCGAAGGTGAAGGCGACGCCGAGCGCGGCCAGGATGTCGCCGATCTGCGGCTCGCCGATCTGGAACGCCGACTTGTCGTCGAAGTAGATCTTGTCGATGGTGCCGCCGGTAGTGACGATCGCGAGATGGTGCATGCTTCGGTTCCGTGGTGGGTGCCAGCGCGTCGGCCTGGCACGGCCGTGCCGCTGCTCAGCCAGCGTGTGCGGACAGCAGTCTATCCGTTGCGGGCACGTCCACGCCAAGGCGCACCAGTCCATCGCGGGCGAACTGCGCCAGCGCGGCGCGCGCGGCGTCCCCACCGTGCGGCAGGAACGCTGCGTGGCGCGCAAGCAGCGCCGCGGCCCAGGCGCGCGCGAGCGTCATCGCCAACCCGCGCGCGCCGGCTTCGAGGTCGTCCCGCCGGTTCGCGTGGGCGGCATGCCAGTCGGCGGCGGCGCGCAGCGCGGTGCCGATTCCGCAGGGATCGCCGCCGGCTTCGGCGAGCAGCGACTCCGCCCGGCGCAGCAGCGCATCCAGGCTGCCGCGGCCGAGGGCGCGCAGGCAGTCGAGCGCCAGCACGTTGGTGGTGCCTTCCCAGATCGGATAGACCTGCGCGTCGCGCAGCAGCTGCGGGATGCCGGTGTCCTCGATGTAGCCGGCGCCGCCGAATGCCTCGCAGGTCTCGGAGGCGACGGTCACGGCCAGCTTGCCGGTCCACAGCTTCGCCAGCGGCACCAGCACCCGCAGCAGCGCTTCGTCGTCGGCGCCGGCGGCACCGGATTCCACCGCGCCGAGCAGGCCGGCAACGTGGAACACCAGCTGGAACGCCGCCTCGAACGCGGCCTGCATCCTGGCCAGCGTCGCGCGGTGCAGCGGCTGCTGGATGAGAGGACGGCCGAATGCCTCGCGCCGGTGCGCGTGGTCGATGGCCAGTGCGATGCAGCGGCGCATCGTGGCCAGCGCGCACACGGCGTTCCAGCTGCGCGTGATGGTGAGGACCGGCGCGATCAGGCGCACCCCGTGCGCGGGTTCGCCGACGAGCTCGGCGCGGCAGTCCTCCAGGTGGATTTCCGCCGTGGGCAGCTCGCGCGTGCCGAGCTTGTCCTTCAGGCGATCGACGCGGATGCCGTTCCAGCCGCCGGCCGCGTCGCGCGTTTCGACCAGAAACAGGGCGAGCGCGGCGGAACCGGGGCCGCCCCCTTCCGGACGCGCGAGCGCCAGCGCCATGTCGCCGACCACGGCCGAGGTGAACCACTTGCGCCCGTGCAGGCGCCAGCTGCCATCGCCGGCACGGCGGGCAACCGTTTCGGTACGGCCGACGTCGGATCCGCCGGGGAGCTCGGTCATCCACTGGCCCGAGAGCCACAGCGTGGCCGGATCACGCGACAGCAGCCTCGGCACGGCGCGCGCGCAAGCGGCGGCATCGGCGGCCGCCTTCAACGCCGTCGCCGCGCCGTCGCTCATCGCCAGCGGACAGGTGAAGAACTCGCTGGCGACATGGTAGAGGTACACGCGCACGAACTGGTCGATGCGGGCATGGGCACCGAATGCAGGTTCATGGCCGACGGCGACCAGGCCGAAGCGCGTCGCCATGGCCGGACCCTGTTGCCACGCCGGCGTCACCGCGATGCGGTCGACGCGCGCGCCCCACGCATCCCACTGCACGAGCGAGGGCAGCGCCGGCACGCTCCGGCGCGCCGCCTCCCAGGCTTGCGCGGCATGTTCCCCGAGGGAATCGTAATCGGCTTCGGCCAGCGCCAGTGCCGCGGACGGCATCGCGTGCGACAGGAAGGCGCGCAGCACGCGATCGTCGCGGTACTGGTTGCGCAGGTGTGGTCCGGGCTGCTGGAAGGCCACGAGCAAGGGGCTGGGGGCTGGGGAGTGGGGGCTAGCTAGCGTATCGCAGTGCGCGGATGGCCGGCCGGTGCTGCGCGTGCGCAAGCCCGAATCCCGAATCCCCAATCCCGGCCTTCAATACTCGGACGCGAACTCCACCGCGATGCCGAGTTCCATCGCACGGGTTTCGACCACGTTGCGCACGGCGTCGGCTCCCTGCGCGGAGGTGGCGTGGACCTCGATGTCGTGCGAATCGCCGCGGTCGTCGTCGACGAGGTCGGCGGAGCTCGAGTCGTCCCGCATGCCGCTCATCAGGTCGCCGATTTCCTCGACGCGATCAACATGGTCGAGGCCGGTCAGCGTCGCCATCATGGCCTCGAACGCCTGTTCCGGACCCGTGATGCGGAAGCGCAGGGTGCGCATTGCCCGTCCCTCCTCGTCGTGTGGCTGGTCAGGGCGTGACGCTAGGCCGCTGGCTCGGAACCGGCCATGAACCCGCCGGCGTCCGCGGGCGCACACTGGACCCGGTCTGCCGAATATGGGAAAACCGGCGATTGCCCCGCCACGGGAGTCCGCGCTTGCGAACCGACCTGCTGCACCTGGCCAACCTGCGCCTGCTGGCAATGCTGGCCAGCCTCGTCGTGATCGTTGCCGGAGCCTACCTGGTGCGCCAGCAGGTCAATGACGAGAACATCGGTGCGCTGAAGCTGCTGTCGCACACGCACGAGGTGCGCGCGGCCCTGTACGAGCTGTCCGCCTCGCTCGGCGAGATGCAGGCGGCGGCGTTCGCCGCCAAGCTCGAGGGCCTGCCGGGGGCGTCGGGCCGCTACATCGAGGCGCGTTCACGCTACGGCCTGCTGCTGGACCACCTGCGCGACCTCACCCGCGACGATGCCCGGCAGCAGGAGCGGATCGGCATGCTGCGCGCCCGCATCGAGGAGCGCGTGGCGCTGTTCGACCGCGCCATGTCCGACGGCAGCGAAGCCAGTGCCGACCTCGCCACGGCCGTCGGGCGGTTCCCGCTCGACGACATCGCGGGTGCCATCATCGGCCGCGAGGAAGGGCTGGCGCGCCAGCGCGAGGAAGTCGCCGAGCGGCACCTGCGCAGTGGGCGCTGGGTGATGATCGCAACCACCCTGGCCCAGATCCTGCTGCTCGGCGCGGTGATCTGGGTCTCCGAGCGGCAGCTGCGCCGGCGGCTGCAGGCGGAGGAGGAAACGCGCCGCGCGGTGGGCCGCGCGCAGCTGATCGTGGAGACCGTGCGCGAGCCGATGGCGGTGATCGACGCGGACCTGCGCCTGGTGCAGGTCAATCGTGCCTTCGCCCAGTTCTACGAGGTGCCGCAGGACTTCCGCGGCACCTTGGCGGACATCGCGGCGTGGAGCGACGAGGCGCTCAACCAGCGCCTGCGCGATGTCTCGCTGATCCAGCGCGAGCTGTGGGACTACGAGGCGTCGCAGAAAACCGGCGGCGACGTGCCGCGCCTGGTCGTGGTGAACGCACGCCCGATGGCGCTGACCGAGGCCGATGGCGCGACCGCGCTCCTGACCGTCAGCGACCAGACCGCCAGGCGGCGCTACGAGCAGCAGGTGCTCGAGCTGAACAGCCAGCTGTCCGGCAAGATCGCCCAGGTCACCGAGGTCAATCGCGAGCTGGAGGCGTTCTCCTATTCGGTGTCGCACGACCTGCGTGCGCCCCTGCGCCACATCACCGGGTTTGCCGACAAGCTGCGCCAGCGCCTGGGCGAGACGGCCGACGAGAAGACGCTCCACTACTGCGAGACGATTGCGGATGCCGCCAGGCGGATGGCGGTGCTGATCGAGGACCTGTTGTCCTACTCCCGCCTGGGCCGGCATGCGCTGCGGCTGCAGCCGGTGGACATGCAGTCGCTGGTGGAGGAAGTGCAGTCCACGCTGATGTCGGGGGAGGAGGACCGCGCCATCGACTGGGACATCGCCCCGTTGCCGGTGGTCATCGCCGACTCCTCCATGATGCGCCTGGCCTGGCAGAACCTGCTGGAAAACGCGATCAAGTACAGTGCGGGGCGGGAGGAAGCCACGATTGCCGTGGGGGTGGAGGATACCGGCCAGGAACGGGTCTTCTGGATCCGCGACAACGGGGTCGGCTTCGACATGCGCCATGCCGACAAGCTGTTCGGCGTGTTCCAGCGCCTGCACAAGGCCTCGGCGTTCCCGGGCAGCGGCATCGGACTGGCGTCGGTCCGTCGTATCATTGCCCGGCATGGCGGCCGCACCTGGGCGACCGCCGAACCGGGGCGGGGCGCCACCTTCTTCTTTTCGCTGCCGCGCCATGACCCGGGCGGCCAGGAGTGACACTTGATCAGCAAGATCCGCACCATCCTTCTCGTGGAGGACAGCCTCCCCGATGCCGAAATGACCATGGACGCCCTGCGCGAGGCGCGGCTGGCCAATCCCATCGTGCACGTCGAAGACGGCGTCGAGGCGCTGGAGTACCTGCGCCGCACCGGCGACTTCAGCGACCGCGATGAGGGCAACCCGGCGGTCGTCCTGCTGGACATCAAGATGCCGCGCATGGACGGGATCGAGGTGCTGCGCGAAATCCGCGCCAGCGAACAGACGCGGCGCATTCCGGTGGTGATCCTGTCTTCCTCGCGCGAGGAGCGCGACCTTGCCGCCAGCTGGGATCTCGGCGTGAATGCCTATGTCGTCAAGCCGGTCGATGCCGACCAGTTCTTCGAAGCCGTGCAGACGCTCGGCCAGTTCTGGGCGGTAATGAACGAGGTGCGCCAGGACGGCGAATGAACCAGGCGACCGCCACGGCCCGCATCCTGCTGGTCGAGGACAGCGAACTCGACGCCGAACTCGTGCTGGACGAGATCGCGCGCGAGGGGCTGGCCGCGGTGGCCGAGCGGGTGGACGACGAGGACGCCTTCGTCGCGGCGCTGCAGCACTTCGCGCCCGACCTGGTCGTGTCCGACCTCAGCATGCCCGGGTTCTCCGGCTATCGCGCGCTCGAGATCGCGCGGGCGCTGGCGCCGCGGCTGCCGTTCGTGTTCGTCTCCGGCACGATGGGCGAGGAGGCGGCGGTGGAGGCGCTTCGCGGCGGCGCCACCGACTATGTGCTCAAGCACAACCTGGGGCGGCTCGGGCCGGCGGTCCGGCGCGCGCTGGCGGAAGCCTCGGAGCGGCAGGCACGTGAACAGGCGGAGCAGGACCTGTTGCGGGCGCAGCGCTACGAGAGCCTGGCGGTGCTTGCGTCGGGGCTCAGCCACGACCTGCGCAACGTGCTGCAGCCCATTTCGATGGGCGTCGGGTTGCTGCGCGAGGATCCGCGCGAGGAAGTGCGCCGGGTCGGCGAACTGATTTCCGACTGTACCCAGCGCGGGCTGGAGATCGTCGCCTCGATGCTGTCGTTCGCGCGCGGCTCGCGTGCCGCGATCGAGCGCGTCAACGTCCGCCTGCTGCTGGAAGGGCTGCAGCTGTTGCTGCGCGCGAACCTGGCGGAGGGCGTGCGGTTGCAGGTGCAGCTGCCGGAGGACGGGCTGGAACTGGATGGCAACCACACCGAGCTGCAGCAGTGCCTGCTGAACCTCTGCCTCAATGCCATCCAGGCCATGCCCGAGGGCGGCGACCTGCAGGTGTCGGTCGACCGGCTGGAACTGTCCGCGGGCGACTTCGGCCCCGGCGAAACCGGCTCACCCGGGCCATACCTGCGCATGACCGTGCGCGACACCGGCATCGGCATGAGCCCGGAGGTGCGCGCGCGCCTGTTCCAGCCCTTCTTCACCACGCGCGCATCGGGCACCGGCCTCGGCCTGGTGTCGTGCCGGCGCATCCTCGAAAACCATCGCAGCTTCATGCGCATCGACAGCGAAGTGGGGCGGGGCACCACGTTCCGGCTGTACTTCCCGCTGCCGCCCGCGCGCCCGGAAGTGCGCACGCCGGACGAGATCGCCCGTGGCCATGGCGCGCGCGTGCTGGTGGTGATCGAGGCGGCTGGCAAGCTGTCGCTGCTGACCGACGTCATCGGCTCGCACGGCTACCGCGTGACCCCGGCGCAGAACGGGGCGGTGGCGCTGCAATCGCTCGATCGCGAGGGGCTGCCCGACGCGGTCGTGATGGAAGCGCGCATGAACCTGATGACGGGCGTGCGCACGGCCGCCGCCCTGGTGGAGCGGGATTTTTCCGGCCCGGTGCTGCTGATCGCCCATCCGGGCGACGCCGCCATCGGCGAGGACATCCCGCCCCTGCGGCGGGTGCGCTTCATCGACAAGCCGGTCGACCCGCTGCAGCTCCTGTCGGTACTCGCCGACGAAACCGCCACGTTGGAAGCGGGCGCGTAAGGCAGCCTGCGGATTGGCTGTCGAGGCCGGTCGCGCCGTGCGGGTGAACCGGCGCTGTCCCGCGCCTGCCCTGTTCAGCGTGTTGCCAGTGACCGGCCCCTAGCCTCGCGGAAACCCCGAGGAGGAGGCCGTCATGTCCCACCCACCGCTCACCCCGATCTTCCGGCTGGCGCCGCAGCGCGCGATGCGCTTCGTGCCGGTTCGCCCCCTGGCTGGCGGCGTGGTGGGGCCTGCGCCCGCCCCGCGCTTTGGACCTGCGTTGGGACTGCAGCGCATCTGGCCGCGACCGCGCCGCCAGGACACCAACCAGATGCCCTCCTGATCCATGACGCCGCTCGACAAGCCGCTGCGACGCGAGATCGCCATCGACGGGAAGTCGTACACCCTCACCATCGACCCGGCAGGGCTGCGGCTGGTGCCCAAGGGGCATCGCAACGGCGTCAGCCTGGCGTGGGAGGACCTGGTCAACGGTGACGCCGGCCTCGCCGCGGCGTTGAAGGCCTCCGTCGACCGCTGACCGACGATGCCGGGCGATCGGGCCGTCGCGACTCTTGCCTCTCCATTCCGGGTCCTGCTCGGCAACGGCAGGTCGCAGGCAGCGCAGATGACGCTCCAGCCCGGCGAGCGCGAGGGGGATCCGGACAACCGCCATGTCGGCGCCGGCCAGTGGCTGTTCGTGGTCGAAGGCAGCGGCGTCGCCCTGCTGGACGGCAAGCGCCGACGCCTCTCGCCGCGGGTGCTGCTGCTGATCGAGGCCGGCCGCAGCCACGAGATCCGCAACACCGGCGACGTCCCGCTGCGCACCCTCAACGTCTACGTGCCCCCGGCCTACACGGCCGACGGCGACCCGCTGCCGCGCGGTCGCAAGCGCTGACGCCAAGCGGTCACGGCGCGCGCCTCGCCAGGCGCATGCGCCCGTCCCTCGAACCTCGCCTCAGGCCCGCCCTCAGGTCGGCGCCGGACCATGCTGCCCATGCGTTGCGCCGCCACCGGAGGGACGGAACAGCGCGCCTTCTGGGTTGCGCGGCGGTTCGGCGTACTGCTGGCGGTCGGCCTGGGCAGCGGCGAGGCGGTCGCCCACCGCGGGCATCAGCTTGGCGACCGTGGTGTTGAGCTTGGCCATGGAACCGACGGTGACGTCGCGGGCGGGATTTTCCGCCGCATCCAGGATGGCGCCGGCCACCTCGGCCGGATCGATCTGCGGCGTCGGCAGCTTGGGCTCGCGGTCCATGTAGTTTTTCGCGTGCTGCGGATAAGGGGTGTCCACCGCCGTGGGCTGGATGAGGGTGATCGACACCGGCGCCTTGTCCAGGTGCTCGACCTCGACCCGCAGCGCATCGGTGAATCCCTTCACCGCGTGCTTGGACGCCGCGTACATGCCTTGCAGCGGGATCACCGCATCGGAGACTTCGCTGCCGACGTTGATGAGCGCGCCGCCCGCCTGGCGCAGGTAGGGCAGGGCGACCAGCGAGCCGTTCACCACGCCCCAGAAATTGGTGTCGAACAGGCGGCGGCTGTCGCGCTCGCTCACCTCGTCGAGGCGTCCATAGATGGCAACGCCCGCATTGTTGACCCAGCTGTCGATGCGCCCGAAGCGGGCAATGGCCATCTCGCCCACCTTCTCGACG
>JAEZQS010000285.1 GCA_023412995.1 Pseudomonadota bacterium | reverse complement strand
CCGTCGCGGCTGGCGGCCGCTGGCGCGCCCGGCAGGTACCCGCGGAAGGCCGCATGGCATTGGCAAGAGCAGGCGATACGATTCGATGATCACCTACACACAGATTGCGGAACTCAGCGAGCGCACCGCGCTGCCGCTGATCGAAGTCATCCGCGCCCTCACCGAGGCCGAAGGCGACAGCGAGGCCGCGCTGGCGATGCTGCACGAGCGCGACAGCGGGAGCATCGACGTGGTCGACCGGAAGGTCGCCGAGAACCTCGCGACCACGCTGGTGAGCGAAGGGTTGTGCTTCACCTGTGAAACGCGCGGCAGCCAGCTGTGGCGGTTCCGCGTACCGCCGGAGAGCGTCGTGCGGGTGCGCCGCCTGGGACACATCGCGCTGCGCGAGCGCCCGCGCATGGCGCAGGCGGCAGCGACGGCGCAGTCCGGTTTCGGCTGACATGCCCGCGCGCGTGCGTGAAGTGACAACACGGCGGGGCTGACGCAAGATGCATCACAACGCACGACGGCCGGCGGGTACGCGCGGTGCAGTCGTTGCGCGGCATCCGAGCCTTTCCGACTGAACCGCAACCCGCATGCCGCCCCGCCCCGCGTCCCTTTCCTCGCGCTACCTCGTCGCCGTTGCGCTGGTGGCCCTGGCCACGCTGCTGCGTTTCGGACTGGCGGCGCTGCTTGGCGCGAGCGCGCCGTACGCGATCTACCACCTGGCCGTGTTCGCCACCGCCTGGCACGCCGGTCGCGGCCCCGGCTTTGCTGCCGTCGCGCTTTCGGCGCTGTGCAGCACGGTGTACTTCGTCGCACCGCTGCGGCCGGAAGCGGCCTCCGACGTGCAACTGCTCGCCTCGCTCGGCCTGTTCGTGGTGGTCAGCTCGGCGCTGGCGCTGGTCGCAAGCGAGCTGCAGCGCGTGCAGAACCTGTTGCGGGAGGAACGCGACCTCTACGCCACCACGCTGCGCGGGCTTTCCGATGGCGTCCTGCTGGTGGATGCCCGGGGACGGGTCGAGTACGCCAACCCGGCAGCGGAAGTACTGGGCGGCCGCGTCCGCACGGGCCCCGCCTGCCCGCCGCTCGACGCGTGGCTGGGCACCGAGGGACTGGCGGCGGAACTGGCCCACCAGCCGGTCGAGCGCGAGCTGGTGCTCGCGTCGCCGGAGGGACAGTCGCGTGAAGTGCTGCTGCGCGGCGGCAGCACCCAGGCGGCGGGTGCCACGCGGCGTTCGGTGCTGGTGCTGCACGACCTCACGGCCGCGCGCCAGCGCGATGCCGCCACGGCCGGACTGCTGGAGCGGGACCGCCAGCTGCGCCTGGTGTTCAACGCCAGCCGCGCGCTGCTCTACCTTGACCGCGATTTCCGGCTGGTGTGGGCCAACCGCGCGCTGCGCGAGCGGCACGGCCTCGACGAAGGCGCCAGCACCGACCTGGCGACGCTGTTGGGCCCGCGCGCGCGCACGGCGCTCGAACAGCCGCTGCACGAGGCGATGGCCGGCAAGATGGTCGAAGTCGAATGGAGCGAGCTCGATCCGTCCGGCCAGCCGCGCTGGTGGTTCGCCGCGCTGACGCCGGACCTCCAGTCCGACGGCAGCGTGCACGGCTGCGTGGTGCTCTGCGTGGACACCACCACGCAACGCCGCGCCGAGATGGCGCTGCGCCGCGGCGAACACCAGAAGCGCGGCGTGCTGGACAACCTGCCGGAACTGGTCTGGATCGCCGAACCCGACGGCGCCTGCAACTGGTTCAATTACCGCTGGGCCGAGTACACCGGGACCGTCGTCGGCGACTGGGCCGAACCGATGCACGAGGAGGACCACGAACGCGCGGTGGCGGCGTGGCTGCGCGCGCATGCCCGTGGCGAGCCCTTCAGCGTCGAGGCACGCTACCGCCGCCACGATGGCGCCCTTCGCTGGCACCTCGTGCACGTGCGCCCGCTGCGCGACAGCGACGACGCGCCGATCTGGGGCTGGTGCGGCACGGTCACCGACATCGACGACCAGAAGCGCGCCGAAAGCATGCTGCGCGACGAGCAGCACCGCATCAACGCCTTCCTCGGCACCCTCAGCCACGAGTTGCGCAATCCGCTCGCCGCGCTTTCGGCGGCGGTGCAGGTGGTGCGCCATCCGCGCGCCTCGCCGGCGATGGTCACGCGCGCCACCGACACGCTCGAACGCCAGACCGGGCTGCTGCGCCGGATGGTGGACGAGCTGCTCGACGTTTCGCGCCTGATCGAGGGCCGGATCGACCTGCAACGCCGCTGCGTGCCGGTGGGCGAGCTGCTGCAAGATGTCTGCGTGGACCTCGCTGCCCGGGCCGAATCCGGCGGCGTGAAGCTCGAGTGCCATCCTCCCGGGCACGACGTGACCATCGACGGCGACCTGCTGCGCATCAAGCAGGCGGTGGAGAACGTGGTACTCAACGCCTTGTCCGCCTGCAGCCCCGGACAACGGGTGGAAGTCAGCGCCACTGCGGGACTGCCTGGCGAAGCCGGCATCCGCGTGGCGGACAACGGCCGCGGCCTGGCGCCGGACGAACTGGCGGGGCTGGTCGGCGGTGACGCGTCGACGCTTCAGGGGAGCCTGTCGGGACTGGGGCTCAAGGCCGTCCGGCGCATCGTGCAGTTGCATGGCGGCCGGCTCGTGGCGAACAGCGGCGGTGCCGGCAAGGGCACCACCTTCGACCTGTTCTTTCCGCTCTACGATGCGCAGGACGCGGCGCGCGTCGCCGGCATCGCGCCGATGCAGGGCGTGCTGCTGCTGGACGAACGCATCCTCGTCATCGCCAGCACAGGAGACCGCGCTGCCGCGCTGGCCGCGCCACTGGAACAGTTCGGTGCCGAGGTACGCCAGGCGGCGAGCGGATTCGAGGGCCTGCGCGTCGCGCGTGACTGGCTGCCCACCGTGGTCATCTGCAGCCTCGACCTGCCCTCGCCGCTTTCCGGCATCGACGTCGCGCGCCTTGCCGGCGAGATCGTCCCGCGCCCGCGGCTGGTCGCCTTCAGCGACGAGGAAACCGATGTCGCCGCCGAGGGGTTCGACGATTGCCTCGTGGGCCCGGTCTCCATGCCGCGCCTGCTTGCGGCACTGGCCCGCCCCACCCCGACGGCACCGCCAGCGCCGGTGGCGGGATAGCTTCAGGCATGCGTGAGGGGGGATTGGGGCGTGGCAAGCGCGCGCTTTGGTGCGGGCACGCGGTCGGTTCGCTCCTGCCCTATCCCTCCCACGTGCCACGTGACACCGTCGCCACCGCATCGTGCGGGTGGAGGCTTTCGTGGTGGGCGGCGCGGATGCGGTAGTCGAGGATCCGCTCGTCGCGTTCGAGCACGGCGCGCAGGCGCCGGGCGGCGTCTTCGCAGAACATCAGGTTCTGGCCGTTGGCCAGGGCAAACGCCTGTTCGTCGGTCCGCTTCACCGCCGATTGGACCGGCGTGGCGAGCGCGGCCTCGAGGCGGTCGATGAGTTCGATGACCGGGAATCCGGCGACGGTGCCCAGGCGCACCTCGACGCGCGCGGTGCTGCGCTGGCTGTGCGGCGTGGCGGCGATGCCGTCGCTGCTACCGAGCCAGGCCAGTACCGCTGCACGGTCCAGCGGTGCGTCGCCGCCGAACGCGTGCGCGAACCGTTCCTGGATGATCTGGCGGGCCAGCGCGGCGGAGGCGGGACAGGTGCTGGAATAGCCGATCTGCAGGCCGAGTTCGGCCACGAAGCCGGTTTCGTCCAGTTGCGCGCCGAGGGTGACGGGATAGGCGCGCCAGCCGCTGTTGTCGCTGGCGAGCGCCGCGCGGCGGACCAGGTAATCGCACTGCAGGCGCACGCGCGCGCGATCGCTGAGCGCCTCGTGCGAGGCGAGGAAATCGCGCAGCAGGCGACGCAGCGACGCCGGCGTCACCGGATCGGCCGAAAGGTGCCGGTCCAGCTGCAGGTAGAGCCGCGACATGTGGATGCCACGCGCGTCGGCCCGGCGCAGGTTCACCGCCACGGCAATGCGCGCGCTCAGCCGTTGCGGTTCGTCGTCCGGCCCGCCCGACAGCAGTACCGGCATCTCCACCGCGTCCATGCCGACCCAGTCGAGCGCGCCGGCCTGCGCGGGATTCGCTTCGCTGGCGACGTCGGGCAACAGGCGGCGGATGGCGTTGTCGGAAGTCATCGGTTCGGGAAGCGGTCGCGGCGGGACGGGTGGGAAGCGCGGGCGCATCGGGCGTGCGGGCGCCTGCCCTGCGCCAAGGTGGGGCCCGCTGCCGCCCTCGTCAATGCCGGCGCGGCGCTCACCCGCCACTCCCGCTGGCGGCGCGCCACGCCGCCAGTGCGGCACGCATCGGCAGACGCGCCAGCAGCTCGTGCAGGGCCGCCAGC
>JAEZQS010000260.1 GCA_023412995.1 Pseudomonadota bacterium | reverse complement strand
CCCCCCCCCCCCCCCACCGCTGCCGCGGAACGACGCCGGCGCCGCCACGGTCGATGAGGACGTGGCCGTCGTGACCCCCGCAATTCCCACCGCTGCCGCACCGGCAGCTGTCGCTGCCGATCCGCTGGTGCAGGCGACGCGCGCCGCTGCCACGTCCACGCCTGCCGCCGCGTGGGCCGCCGCCCGGCCTGCGCTCGACGCGATGCTCGCCATCCTTGGCGACCTCGGCCTCGGCAGCGAGGCGCAGGCTGCGTGCGTGCTGCACGAAGCGGCCCTCTGCGGCGCCGTCTTCCCCGGCAGCCAGGCGGACAACCTGCCGCTGGTCGTGCGCGAACTGGTGGAAGGGCAGCAGGCCGCCGAACAGGTGTGGTCGCTCTACGACGCGCACGGCAGCAGTGCCGGCAGCGAGGGCCTGCGGCGCCTGCTGCTGGCCATCGTGCGCGACCTGCGCGTGGTCTTCATCCTGCTCGCGCGGCAGGTGGTGCGGCTGCGCGACGCCGCGACGGCGCCGCCGGAAACGCAACGCGCCCTCGCGCGCCTGACCGCCGACATCCACGCGCCGCTCGCCAACCGGCTCGGCATCTGGCAGCTCAAATGGGAGCTGGAAGACCTCGCCTTCCGCTACCTGCAACCGGAAACCTACCGCCGCATCGCCGGCCTGCTGGACGAGCGCCGCGGCGACCGCGAGGAATGGATCGCCGGCGCCTGCGCCCAGCTGCAGGCGGCGCTCGATGCGGCTGGCATTGCCGGCGAGGTCGCCGGGCGGCCGAAGCACATCCATTCGATCTGGCGCAAGATGCAGCGCAAGGGACTGGAGTTTTCCGAACTCTACGACGTGCGCGCGCTGCGCGTCCTGGTGGGCGACGTCGGCGCCTGCTACGCCGCGCTCGGCGTGGTGCATACGCTGTGGCCGTACATCCCCGGCGAATTCGACGACTACATCGCGAGCCCCAAGGGCAACCAGTACCAGTCGCTGCACACCGCGGTCATCGGGCCGCTCGGACGCACCCTCGAAGTACAGATCCGCTCGCACGAGATGCACCGCCACGCGGAACTGGGCGTGGCCGCGCACTGGCGCTACAAGGAGGGCGGCGGCGGCGATGCGAGCTTCGAGCGAAAGATCGCCTGGATGCGGCGGCTGCTGGAGCAGAAAGATGGCGGCGACGACGACGCGGCCCTCCTTGCCGGGTTCCGCACCGAGGTGGTGGAGGACCGGGTCTACCTGCTCACACCGAAGGGGCAGGTGATGGACCTGCCGCGGGGCGCGACGGTGCTCGACTTCGCCTACGCCGTCCATACCGACGTCGGCCACCGCTGCCGTGGCGCCCGGGTGAACGGGCGCATGGTGCCGCTGACCACGCGGCCGGTGAGCGGCGACCGCGTCGAGATCCTCACCGGCAAGACGTTGGAGCCGCGACGCGACTGGCTCTCGGCCCAGCATGGCTTCCTCGCCACCCACCGCGCCCGGGAAAAGGTGCGCGCGTGGTTCCGGCGCGTGGACCAGGCGCAGAACCTCGCTGCCGGGCGCGCCATCCTGGAGCGCGAGCTGAAGCGCCTCGCGCTGCCCAACGCGGACCTCGAGGGGCTGCCGGAGCATTTCCGCCTGCGCAGCCTCGATGGCCTGTACGAGGCCCTCGCGCTGGGCGACGTCACCGCGGGACAGATCGGCCGGGCGATGCACGAGCTGGCGGCGCCGCCGGCGCCCGACGCCGTGCATCCCGTACCCGCGAACGTGCAGCGCAAGCGGGTGGAACGCGGTGCCATCGTGGTGCAGGGGGTGGGCGACCTGCTGAGCCAGGTCTCGCGCTGCTGCCAGCCGCTGCCGGGCGACCCCGTGGCCGGCTACATCACGCGCGGTCGCGGCGTGTCGGTGCATCGCGCCGACTGCGCCCAGCTCGCGCGGCTGCGCGAACGCGGTCCGGAGCGGGTGGTCGCGGTGGAGTGGGGCGAGGCACCGGCGCGGGCCTACGAGGTGGACGTGGACGTCCGCGGCTACGACCGCAAGTGGCTGCACAAGGACGTCAGCACGGCCGTCGCAGCCGCCAACGTGCACGTGGTGGCCGTGGATGCCCGGGTGGACACCCGTCGCGGCATCGCCCGCATGCGCTATACCCTGCGGGTCACCGATTTCGGCCAGTTGAGCCGCCTGCTCGATGCGCTGCTCGCGGTGCCCGGTGTCACCGAGGCGCGGCGGGTGCACTGAGGCGGGGCGAGGGCGGGGCATGGGCATGGCCGCTGTTCCTGCCCTGCGCAGGGCGATTGGCGACGCGTCGTCCGGGACGGGTTCCGTCCGGAACGGCCGGAGTCGCGTGGTATCCTTGGCGGCCCCGCGGGAGGCGCCCGCGGCCGGCAATGGCATGCCCCGAACGTGATCGAGATCCCCGGTTACCGCCTCCTGCGCCAGCTGGGCCGCGGCGGCATGGCCACCGTGTACCTCGCGCTGCAGGAATCGGTCGACCGCGAGGTCGCCCTCAAGGTCATGTCTCCCGCGTTGCTGGTCGATCCGGATTTCGGCGAGCGCTTCCTGCGCGAGGCCAAGATCGCAGCGCGCCTGCACCACCGCCACGTCGTCGGCATCCACGACGTCGGCCGCGCCGGCGACTGCCACTACATCGCGATGGAGTACCTCGGCGGCGGTCCGGTGCTGCCCAAGGGCGGCAGCGTGTGTGAACCGATGTTCGCGCTGCGGGTGACGCGCGAGATCGCCGGCGCACTCAACTACGCGCAGGAAAAAGGCTTCGTCCATCGCGACGTCAAGCCGGACAACATCCTCCTGCGCGACGACGGCTCCTCCGCGCTGACCGACTTCGGCATCGCGCGCGCACTCGACGCCGCGCCGCGCATGACGCGCACCGGGGCGGTAGTCGGGACGCCGCACTACATGAGCCCGGAGCAGGCGCGCGGCAAGCAGATCGACGGCCGCGCCGACCTCTACAGCCTCGGCATCGTGCTGTATGAAATGCTGGTCGGGCGCGTGCCCTACCACGCCGACGACTCGCTCGCGATCGGCATCATGCACATCACGCAGCCGTTGCCGCTGCTGCCGGCCGGGCTCGAATCGCTGCAGCCGCTGCTCGACCGCCTGCTTGCCAAGCAGCCGGAGGAGCGATTCCAGTCCGGCAGCGAGGTGGCTGGCGCGATCGCCGACCTCGAGCGCCACATCGGCGAGGGCAGTGTCGCCGCACCGCTGTCGATCGCCCTGGCCGGGCCACCGTCGGCGCAGGAAACGCTGTTCGACGAGCCGGCCGTGGGCCTGCATGGCGAAGGCGCGCGGGAACGGGCCGAGCCGAACCTCGGCCGCATCGACGACCTGGCGGGCGCGCTCGGTGACGAGCCGCGTCGTGCGGCATCGGCTGCACCGCCGCGTCGACCGGCGGCGCGCGGATCACGCCGCGGGCTGCTCGGCCTGGCGGCGGCCATCGTGCTGGTGCTGGTGGCCGTCGCGGCATGGAGCTACCAGGACCACCTGCGCCGGATGCTGCCGCGTACCGGTTTCAACGACACCCTCGCGCAGGCGCAGCAGGCGCTGGAGGCGGGGCGCCTGACCGGCGAGCACGGCGACAGTGCGCGCGAACTGTTCCTTGCCGCGCGGGCGCAGGATCCGGACAGCGACATCGCCCGCCGCGGCCTCGAACAGACCGGTCGCCGCCTGTTGCAGCAGGCCTCGACCGCGCTCGATCGCGGCGATCTCGCCGGCGCGCGCGCATCGCTGGAGGG
>JAEZQS010000257.1 GCA_023412995.1 Pseudomonadota bacterium | reverse complement strand
AGGGCGGCTGAGGACGAAGGGCTCCTACGACGGCACGAGCTTTTCGTAGGAGCGGCGCAGCCGCGACCGCGAAACCCGCATGCGACGAAACCTTCGGATAGCCGCGTCGTTGTCGCCGATTCGCGGTCGCGCTTGCAGCGCTCATGCGACGGCGGGAAGGCAGATCACTTCGGGCGGTGGAGCACGCGCCCACCGTGCCGTTCCGCGAACACGGGCGTGTAGGGCAGGAAAGCGCGGTGGCGGGCCGACGGTGCCTGCGAGGTGAGCGCGAAGTGACAATCCGCCGTTGGCGCCGCGTCGGCGCCTCTGCCTTGTGTTCGCAGGCTGCGCTGCCCTGCGGTTAGGGCTTCGCCTTGCCCGTCGCAACCCGACGCTCCACGCCGGCACGTGCAGGACGATCGACACGCACGGATGCGGCACGATTGCCTTTCATCGTGCGGCGGCGTGACGCGGCCGCGTGGCGACATCGGAACACTTGCCGCGCCAGGGGCATCGCCGCGATGATGACGGCATCCCTGCCGACAAGTGGCGCCGCTCCGGCTCGCATCGCCCAGAGCCGAGGTTCCTGCGCCTTAGGCCCAACGGAGTATTCGTCCATGACCACGCAATTGCAGATCGGCAATGCCCTCCTTTGGGCAGCAGCCATCATCGCCTCCGCCGCCTACAGGGCGCCCCTGACACTGACGCTGGTCGTGCTGCCCGCGCTGGCGGCCGCGTCATGGCTCCTCACGGCCTCCCGCCAGCCATCGCGCCCCCGCGTTCCGCCACCCGCCGGCACCGCCTGAACGCCAGACGAGCCCGCCCGCGCGAAATGGTGCCAGGGACAATTTCCGGCCGCGCAAATGGTGCCAGGGACAATTTCCAGGCTAGGGAAATGCTGGGCAGGGCCATCGGTCGTGCATGCCAACGCGCAATCCAACGGCTGGGAAGGCGACGCGGGATGCGGTCCCTGGCACCTGGTTGGGGGAAATTGTCCCTGGCACCATTTTCGCGGTTGGAGGGGATCGGGTGGAGACGATCGGATTCGAGGACTTCCTGAAGGTCGAACTGCGCGTCGGGCGGGTGGTGAGTGCCTCGGTTTTCGAGCAGGCGCGCAAGCCGGCCTATGTCCTGCATGTGGACTTCGGTGACGAACTCGGCATCCGCAAGTCCAGTGCGCAGATCACAGCGCTCTACCGCCCCGACGAACTGGTCGGTCGGCTGGTGCTGGCCGTGGTCAACTTCCCGCGCAAGCAGATTGGTCCGCTGATGTCTGACTGCCTCGTCACCGGCTTCCACGATGAGCGGGGGAACGTGGTGCTCTGCGTGCCCGACGGGCCGGTTCCACCCGGCACGCGCCTGCTGTAGCGGCGCACGGGTTCGGCACTGGCGCGCCGGGCGCCTGGCGATCCCGGGCCCCGGTGGAAGGTTGCATGCATCGCCCCTCGAAATGGTGCCAGGGACAATTTCCCGCCGCTCCGTTGCCAAACGGACGGGTGCCCCGGAGCCCATCGATGCCCGACGTAGTGACGCGTGCCATGTCGGCGGCTTCACCGCGGCGGCCCGCGGGTCACGCACCGGAGATCCACATGACTTACCACAGCTCGAACGTATCCACGGCTCCGCACTACGTTTGGGGGGCCGGGTGCGATGGCTGGCGCCTGCTGGATGATTCCTCCCTCAGTATCGTGCAGGAGCGCGTTCCACCTTCCGCTGGCGAGGTGGCGCACTTCCACGTGAAGGCGCGGCAGTTCTTCTATGTCCTCTCGGGCACGGCCACCATGGAGTTCGAGGACGGCACAGTGACCTTCGGTGCGGGCGAGGGGCTCCATGTGCCACCCGGAACGCCGCACCGGTTTGTCAATTGCTCGGACACGGACGTCGTGTTCCTGGTCGTGTCTGCGCCCTCGACCACCGGTGATCGCATCCCTGCATCGGAGAGGCGCCACGAATCCTTCCATGCGCGGCAACAGGAGCTTTCGGAGCAGTGATGGATGCCCAAGCCTTGCGGAAAATCGCGCTTGCCCTGCCCGAAGTGACGGAGCAGCCGCATTTCGACTACGCGTCCTTCCGCGTGCACGGAAAGATCTTCCTGACCATTCCTCCGGATGGATTGCATGCGCATGTCTTCGTACCGGAGCTCGAGCGCGAGCAGGCGCTGGCGGTCCACCCGCACTTCGTCGAGAAGCTGATGTGGGGCAAGAAGGTTGCCGGCATCCGCATCGCGCTCGCCCGCGCACAGCCAGGCTTCGTCGCCCATCTCGTGCGCAAGGCGTGGGAAGCGAAGGCACCGAAGCGGCTGGCCGCTACGGTCAACAACGCTTCGCCATGACCGGACCGGGCAGCTGCCGGCCGCCACGCTGCCTGGGGCACGAAATGGTGCCAGGGACAATTTTCGAGCGCCCGCGGGTCGGCTGCCCAGGAACCACGCGGTCGCGATAGCATGCCCGCCTGGTAATTGTCCCTGGCACCATTTCGGGGGGCTGCCGGATGATGAAGGGTGTTGCGAGGGAGGCCGCCAATGCACGTCGAGGATGCACAAGGCGAGGTAAGACGGGTCTACCTTGGGGGTTCGGTTGGCCAGGTGGTGTCAGGCGTCCTCTGGCTCGCTTCCGCCAGCCTCGGCACGTGGCACAGGCCGAAGTCGGCGATCCTCCTGCTGATCCTGGGCGGATTCGCGATCTACCCGGCAACCTCGATCGCGCTGCGCCTCGCTGGAAGGCCGGCAGCGCTGGGAAGGGACAACCCGTTCCGCTGGCTGGCGATCCAGGTGGCGTTCGTGCTGCCGCTGTCCATGCCACTCGTTGCACCGGTCGCGGCGTATCGCCTCGAGTGGTTCTTTCCGGCGATGACCGTATTGCTCGGGGCGCATTACCTGCCGTTTGCGACGCTTTACGGCCAGCGCAGTTTCCTCGCGCTCGCCGCGATCCTCGCCGCCTCGGGCATCGCGATCGCGCTCTGGCTTCCTGGCCATTTCAGCCTTGCCGGCTGGACGACCGGCGTGGTGTTGCTGGTGTTCGCCGTGATCGGCCATCTCGAATGGCGGCATGGGTGAAATGGTGCCAGGGACAATTTCCCACCATCCGCGGGCGGGCTGCCCAGGAACCACGCCCCGGTGCGATGGCATTGCGCCGCTGGTAATTGTCCCTGGCACCATTTGGCGGTCGCGGTACGGGAAATTGTCCCTGGCACCATTTGGTAGCACCATCGGCGGGATCGTCCCTGCGGAGGAAGGACCATGGGTGGACCTGACATCGGCGGCATTGCAACCGGGTTCCTTGCGTTGGCATCCAGCGGCAAGGTGCGCGAGGCGTTCGAGCGCCATGTCGCGGAAGGTTTCACGCACCACAACCCCTGGTTCGCGGGAGACCGCGAGTCGTTGCTGGTCGCGATGGAGCAGAGCGCCGCGAGCGAGCCGAACAAGGCGTTCATCGTCAAGCAGGTGATCGCCGCGGGCGATCGCGTGGCCGTGCTCTCCCACCTGCAGCGCGAGCAGGCGGGGCAGGAGTACGCCGTCGTGCACATGTTCCGCTTCGAGGGCGAGCGCATTGCCGAAATGTGGGATCTCGCGCAGGAGATCCCGCACGATTCACCGAATGCGCTCGGCATGTTCTGACGCGCCACCCCGCTTGCTGCCCACGCGAGCAGCGGCGCTGTGCGCCCGGCTGCATCGCCGATGACCCGCGCAAGGTGACACGATGATCGAAGGATCCTGCCTCTGCGGTCGCGTGCGCTGGCACTTCGACGGCGTGCCGGCCAGTGCGACGGCGTGCAACTGCACTGCCTGCCGGCGCTACGCGGTGTTGTGGGCGTACGATTACGAAGGCGAACGCATCGGCGTCGCGGGTACGACGCAGCCCTTCGTCCGCGGCGCGTCCGTCACGTTCCACTTCTGCCCGGTGTGTGGCTGCCTCGCGTTCTGGCGCGGCCAGCGCCGGACGGCCGAGGGGCGCCAGCGTATCGCGGTCAACCTTCGCCTGGCCGAACCGGAGGCCGTGGCGCGCATCCCGGTCGAGCGCCTCGACGGCCTGCACGACTTCCGGCACCTGCCATCCGACGGTCGGTGCGTGGCCGACTACTGGGTGTAGCGGGCAATCGCATGCCCGGTATCCGGTCCAGCGCCCCCGGCGGCGAGGCCAGCCGCCAGAACCCGCGCCTGCTGCGTCGCCTGCTGCGCGCGCGCGACCGCATGGATGCCGCTCCGCACGAGCCCTGGCCGATCGCGCGCCTCGCCCGCATCAGCCGCGTTTCCGACGCGCATTTCGCGCGCGCCTTCAAGGAAGCCTTCGGCGTGCCGCCGCACCGCTACCTGCTTTCGCGCCGCATCGAGCGGGCGACGTCGCTGCTGCGTGACAGCGACCTGCCGATCATCGACATCGCATTGCAGACCGGCTGGGCCAGCATCGGCACGTTCGGACGCATCTTCCGCGACGTCACGGGCGAGACCCCCGGCGCCATGCGGCTGCGCGCGCGTGCGATGCCCGGCGACCCCGCCCGCGTTCCCGCCTGCATCCTCGGCGCCGCGCACCGGCCCGACCTCAGGACAGCAGTTCTGGAGAAGCGCCGGCGGCGCACGGACGCTACAAAGGCGGCCCACGCAAAGGAGGTCGTATGAAGCAGGGTATCCAGGTGGCAGGTGTCTACGTGCGCGACCAGGACGAGGCACTCGCGTTCTATGCGGGCAAGCTCGGATTCCGCGTCCACACGGATGTGCGCAATGGCGACTATCGCTGGCTGACGGTGCAGCATCCGGACCAGCCCTCGTTCCAGCTCGGCCTGTTCCGCCCTGGTCCGCCGGTGCATGACCCGGCCACTGCCCAGGCACTGGAGGCGCTGGTCGCCAAGGGGGCAATGCCACCGCTCGTGCTGCTGGTTTCGGACTGCCGCGCGGAATGCGCGCGGATGCGCGCGCAGGGCGTCGAGCTGACGCAGGAACCGGTCGAACGTTACGGCACGGTGGATGCCGGTTTCCGCGATCCCTCGGGAAACGGCTGGAAGGTGATCGAGTCGCGTCAGCCCGGCGGGCCGGCGTAAGGCCACGCGGCATGGCCGGAGCGGCAGGGACGGCGCGCCAAGCAACGACACGCATCGGCGTGCAACGCGCGGCACCTGCCGGAATGCCGGGTTCATCGCGGTTTCAAGCGCGCTGCCGGACAGTGGCCGGGCGCGCCGGGATTGCGGTTCCCGGCGACGCGCCCCTGGCATGCCCCCGCCCCGACCCACCGATCGACTCCACCACGAGCAGACCGACGCATGGACTGGCTCCTCGAAGCACTGCAGTGGCCCGCCATGCTGGCGACGCTCGTCGCGGCGTGGCTGGTGGGTTCCACCGGCAAGACCCGGCGGCGCTGGGGATTCTGGTGCTTCATCGCGAGCAACATCCTCTGGGTGGCGTGGGGATGGCACGATCGCGCGTATGCGCTGATCGCCTTGCAGGCAGGCCTGTTCGCACTCAACCTGCGGGGCGCCGACAAGAACGAGCCGGACGCGGGCTGACTGCCCGGCGGATCGACTCACTCGCGCCACGGCGATCGCCAGCAACCCACCGGCAGCGGTTTTTCCCGCGGGTACAGGAGCACATCATGCGCATGGCAAACGCACGATCGGGCGTCGCATTGGCACTCGTGCTCGCCAGCACGGCATCGGCCGCGCCCGCCACGTATGCCGTCGAGGCGCAGCTGTCGCACAAGGGCCACGTCTTTGCGTCTCCCTCGGCGGTGGTGCAGGAGGGCGTGCCGGCGACGCTCGAGGTGACGGGCCCGGATGGCTACCGGCTGGTCCTCACCGTGACCGGCCAGTCGGCGGATGCCCTCGCACTCGCCGCCACGCTCGATTCGCCGCGCGGGCACATGGCGCCGACGCTGGTCGTCCGGCCGGACCAGGAGGGCAGCATCCGCGTCGGCGAGCTGGGCCTGGCCGTCACGGTGCATCGCGGCCGCTGAAGCCAACGACCGCAGGCACGGGACGGCGATGACGGCCCTGGATCGGCGCGGCGCGACCATCTGGCCCGGCGTCTCGGCCGGCAGCGGCAGCACGACCGGAGCAGGAGGCGTCGTGGCGCGTGACATTCCCGAGGACGTCGTCCCGGCGGGCAATCCCCGCCGGGTGATCCGCCGCTTGCGTCCTGACCCTCGGCCCTTCGTCCTGTCGCATGCAGTGCGCCGCCTGGCGCGGCGCGCGTCGCGTGCGGAGCCGGACATGGCATGGTGGCGGCTCGCGCACCCGGGAGACCGCCATGGCCGCTTCGCCTGTTGCCCGCGCTCTTCCACGCCGCGGCACCACGCTGGCGCAGGCGATCGTGCTCGGCGGCCTGGTCGGCGGGGCGCTCGACCTCCTCTTCGCGGTGGTCTTCGGTGCCGCGCGCGGTGTCGCGGCAGGACGCGTGCTGCAGTCCGTCGCCAGCGGCCTGCTCGGCAGCGCCGCGTACGATGGGGGCACCGCCACCGCGCTGCTCGGCGTCGCCTGCCATGGCGTGCTGTCGCTCGGATGGGCGGCGCTGCTGGCGGCCACCTGCGTGCGGATTCCGCGCCTGCTGCGCCACCCGGTGTGGACCGGCGTGGCGTTCGGCGCCGTGGTGTTCCTTGCCATGCGGCTGGTGGTGCTATCCTTGTCGGCGTACCCCGCACCCGTCGCCTTCCGGCCGCTTGCGAGTACGCTCGACTTCGCCTCGCACCTCTTCCTGTTCGGCGTGCCGATCGCGCTTGCACTGGCGCGTGCGGAGCGGTTCGCCGGTGCGTCGTTCCGCGAAATGACGAACCCCGGCGCGAGAGCGGCCGGCAACACCCGCAAAGGAATCCGCCCATGATCCTCGGCCTGCGCACCGCCATCTATCCCGTCGGCGACCTCGTCGCCGCGCGTGACTGGTATCGCCGTGTCCTCGAGGTCGATCCGTATTTCGACCAGCCGTTCTACGTCGGCTTCAACGTCGGCGGGTTCGAACTCGGCCTCGTTCCGGACGGGCATCCCGGCACCGCCGGACCGCAGCCGTTGTGGGGCGTGGCCGATGCGGCTGCGGCACTGGCGCGCCTGCTTGAACTCGGGGCGCAACCACTCGATGCGCTGGGCGAGGTGGGCGAGGGCATCAGGGTCGCCGCGGTGGTGGACCCGTTCGGCAACCGCTTCGGCGTGATCGAGAACCCGCGCTTCGATCCGCAGGCGGTGCGCTGAGGGCGCTGGGCGCGGGCATCGCCCCCCGGCAGCGGCCATCGGGCGCCGCCCGCGCACCACACTGCGTCACACCGCACCGTGTCGCGTCGCCGTGTCGGAAAAGCTGTCGCCGGGTATGATCGGGCCGACCATCGAGCATCCGGCGGGTCACGCGTCCATGGGCATGCGGTTGTTCCGCTCCGGCGGCCGTCGCGCACCTTGCAGTGGCCTTCGCGCTACCGCGGCGGGCCGCGTCGCGCGTCGGCGGAGCCGCGCGTGAACAGCCACCTCGAGGAGCTGCTTGCCGCAACCGGCAACGGCGATGCCGTCGCCAGCGAGGAACTCTTCAGCCGCCTGTACGGCGAACTCAAGCAGATCGCCCACCACCAGCTCGCCGCCTGCCATGGCGCCACGCTGGACACCACGGCGCTGGTGCACGAGGCGTACCTCAAGCTCGGGATCGACCGCGGACGGCTGGTGCAGGGTCGCAGGCACCTGTTCGCCCTGTCGGCCAAGGCCATGCGGCAGATCGTGATCGACCACGCCCGTGCCCGCCTCGCGCAGAAACGCGGCGGAGCCGACCTGCGCCTGGTCGCACTCGACGAGGCCGGCGACATCGCCGCTGGCGAGATGGATTCGGACCAGGTCGTGCGCCTCGGCGAGGCGCTGGCGGAGATGGAACGCGAAGAGCCGCGGCTGGCGCAACTGGTCGACCTGCGCTTCTTCGCCGGCCTGGGCCTCGCGGAAATCGCCGCCCTCACCGATACCAGCCCGCGGACGCTGTCGCGCGACTGGCGCCGTGCGCGGGCGCAGCTGTACGAGGCGCTCGATCCGACCTAGCGGCGTCGGGCATCGAGCGCCTTTTGCATCCGTCCCGGAGGATGGCCGATGGATCGCGAACGACTGGCCCGGCTGTTCGATGCAGCCGTCGAACTGCCCGAGGCGGAGCGTCGGGGATGGGTGGCGCGCGCGTGCGCGGGTGATTCCGCCCTGCATGCGGCACTCGAGCGCCTGCTGGTAGCGGATCGCCGCGCCGCTGGCTTCCTCGAAGAGCCGCCGCGCCTGCTGGCACGCGCCGCCGCCTCCGCGCCGGACGAGGTGCCGCGCCACTTCGGCCCATGGCGCACGCTGCGCCGCCTCGGCTGCGGCGGCATGGGCGAGGTGTGGCTGGCGGAGCGATGCGACGCCGGCTTCGTCCAGCGCGCGGCCGTCAAGCAGCTGGCGTGGCCGACACCCGGCCTGCTCGAGCGTTTCCGGCGCGAGCGGCAGATCCTCGCCGCGCTCGAACACCCGGCCATCGCCCGCCTCATCGATGGGGGCGTCGACCAGGCGGGTGCGCCGTACCTGGTGATGGAATACGTCGAGGGTGAACCCGTTACGGAGTATGCGGAACGCCTTGCGCTCGACCTGCGCGCGCGCCTCGACCTGGTCGTGCGCGTCTGCGATGCGGTGCATTACGCGCACCAGAACCTGATCGTCCACCGCGACCTGAAACCCTCCAACATCCTGGTGGGTGCCGATGGTGCGGTGAAGCTGCTCGATTTCGGCATCGCCAAGGTGCTCGCCGCCAGCGGTGCGCCCGAGGCGACGCACACCGCCTCGCGCCTCCTGACGCCGCAGTACGCCGCGCCGGAGCAGTTCAGCGGGGCCGCCGTGACCACGG